>JAFTON010000038.1 GCA_017463765.1 Clostridia bacterium
TCTTGAAGAGCTAAAGAGACATATACTTAGGAAGAACACACTGATAGATCTTAAGCTCGTGACCAAATAAGATAACCGAACGGCCGGAGTAGTCAACACGATTACCTATCATGTTCTGACTGAAACGTCCCTGCTTACCACGAAGAATTTCGGAAAGCGACTTAAGAGGACGGTTGGAGGCACCTGTAACAGCCTTACCTCTCTTACCGTTATCAATAAGTGCGTCAACAAATTCCTGAAGCATTCTCTTCTCATTACGGATAATGATCTCTGGAGCCTGCATATCAAGGAAATGCTGAAGACGGTTGTTTCTGTTAATAACTCTACGGTAGAGCTCATTAATATCCGATGCTGCAAATCTGCCACCGTCAAGCTGTACCATAGGACGAATGTCTGCAGGAAGCACGGGAATGGTCTCAAGGATCATCCACTCGGGGCGATTGCCACTCTTTCTGAACGCCTCAACAATCTCGAGACGCTTGATAATCTTAACCTTCTTGGGTCCTGTGGACTCGGCAAGCTTCTGGCGAAGCTCCTTCGAAAGTGCGTCAAGGTCGATCTCTGCAAGAAGCTCCTTTATAGCCTCTGCACCCATACCTGCCTTGAACTCGTCCTCATACTTCTCTCTCGCGCTCTTATACTCTGCATCGGTGAGAAGCTGCTTCTTTTCAAGGGGAGTATTACCGGGATCGATAACGATGTATCTCGCAAAATAAAGAACTCTCTCAAGAAGTCTGGTAGACATATCGAGCATTGCGCCCATACGTGAAGGAAGAGCTTTAAAATACCAGATGTGAGAAACCGGAGCTGCGAGCTCGATGTTACCCATACGCTCACGTCTAACCTTCTTGGTTGTAACCTCAACGCCACACTTCTCGCAAACCTTACCCTTGAAGCGAACTCTCTTGTACTTACCGCAAAGACATTCCCAATCCTTAGTCGGGCCAAAGATACGCTCGCAGAAAAGACCGTCGCGCTCTGCCTTGAGAGTACGGTAATTAATGGTCTCTGCCTTAGTAACCTTACCGTGCGACCACGAACGAATAAGCTCGGGGGACGCAAGACCTATCTTTATTGAATCAAACGTATTTTTATCCATAGTTTGAATTGTACCTTTCTGTTTCAAAATCGGCAGAGAGGACCTTAGGCCCTCTCGCCTGCATCATCTCAAATAATACTTGGTATTATTCCTCATCCTCATCGGCGTAATCATAATATTCGCCGTCCTCAGAGTCATCCTCTTCATCATCGTAAAGGCCGGAGTCCTCATCGTCGTATTCGCCGTCGTATTCCTCCTCATCCTCATCGGAATCAGCTCTCTCGTTCTCGGCATCAACGCTTTTCTCAACCTCTTCAATATTGCTGTAGGTGGGAGTATCGTCATCAGCCATACCGGAGATGTCTACAACCTGCTCGTTCTCATCGAGAACACGGATATCAAGGCAAAGAGCCTGAAGCTCCTTAACCATAACCTTGAAGGACTCGGGAATACCGGGAGTAGGAATGTTCTGACCCTTAACGATTGCCTCGTAGGTTTTGGTACGACCGGTAATATCATCCGATTTTACTGTCAGGATTTCCTGAAGTGTGTATGCGGCACCGTAAGCCTCAAGTGCCCAAACCTCCATCTCACCGAATCTCTGACCACCGAACTGAGCTTTACCTCCGAGAGGCTGCTGAGTTACGATGGAGTAAGAACCGATCGAACGTGCGTGAATCTTATCATCAACAAGGTGGTGAAGCTTGAGATAGTACATGATACCAACGGTAACGGGGTTATCGAAGGGATCGCCTGTACGTCCGTCATAAAGGGTAACCTTACCGTCGATGACCTTAAGGGTCTCGTTCTTCATAAGGTTGTGAAGCTTCTCGTCATCATCAACGATGGACTGATCCACACGCTGAAGATCCATCTTGCCATCCTCACGAATGACTTCCATAAACACAGCCTTACCACGAACACTCTCGCCGGGGCGAATGTCACGGGTGTACTTAGCCTGACGGAGAAGCTCGATAATATCAGTCTCCTTAGCACCGTCGAATACGGGAGTCATAATCTTGATACCAAGCTTACGGCAAGCAATACCGAGATGCACCTCAAGCACCTGACCGATGTTCATACGGGAAGGAACGCCGAGGGGGTTAAGCACGATATCAAGGGGAGTACCGTCTGCAAGGAAGGGCATATCCTCGGGAGGAAGAATGCGTGAAACGACACCCTTGTTACCGTGACGACCTGCCATCTTGTCACCAACCGAGATCTTTCTCTTCTGTGCAACGTATACGTGAACTACCTTGTTTACGCCGGGAGCAAGCTCGTCGGAGTTGGTTCTGTCATAAATCTTGACGTCAACAACAACGCCGTACTCGCCGTGGCGCATCTTAAGCGAGGAATCCTTAACCTCACGTGCCTTCTCACCGAAGATCGCACGGAGAAGTCTCTCCTCAGGTGTAAGCTCGGTCTCGCCCTTAGGCGTTACCATACCTACGAGTATATCGCCGGGACGAACCTCGGTACCGATACGAATAATACCGTCTGCGTCAAGGTTCTTCAGCGCGTCATCACCAACGTTGGGAACCTCACGGGTTATCTCCTGTGCACCGAGCTTGGTGTCACGGGCCTCCTTGGTGAACTTTTCAATGTGAATAGAGGTGTACATATCCTCGCGAACCAGCTTCTCGTTAAGGAGAACCGCGTCCTCGTAGTTGTAACCCTCCCATGTCATAAATCCGATAAGAGCATTCTTACCGAGTGAGATCTCACCACCCTGGGTAGCGGGACCGTCTGCAATAACCTGGCCTGCCTCAACACGATCGCCCTCGTTAACGATAGGACGCTGGTTCACGCAGGTACCCTGGTTAGAGCGCTTGAACTTAATAAGGTGATAGGTATCCTTCGAGCCGTTGTCAGCGAAGATAACGATCTCGCCACCCGAAGCGCGCTCAACGATACCACCGTTTTTTGCAACAACAACTGCACCGGAGTCGACTGCTGCCTTGTACTCCATACCCGTCGCAACGATGGGGGAGTCGGTAACCATAAGAGGAACAGCCTGCTTCTGCATGTTCGAACCCATGAGCGCACGTGTGTTGTCGTCGTTCTCAAGGAAAGGAATACAGCCTGCTGCAACCGAAACAGCCATCTGAGGACAAGCGTCCATAAGATCAACTTCGGTGGGCTCAACCTCGATGTACTCGGTGTTAAGACGGCAGATAACCTTCTTGTTTACGAAGAAGCCGTTCTCGTCGATAGCCTCGTTCGCCTGTGCAACAACGTTGTTATCCTCTTCATCTGCAGTGAGGTATACAACCTCGTCGGTAACACGACCTGTGGTCTTGTCAACGATTCTGTAGGGTGCCTTAAGGAAGCCGTAATCACTGATCTTCGCATAAGAAGCGAGATAAGAGATAAGACCGATATTAGGACCCTCGGGTGTTTCTACGGGACAAATACGACCGTAGTGTGTATAGTGTACGTCACGAACCTCAAATGATGCTCTGTCTCTGGAGAGACCACCGGGACCGAGAGCCGAAAGACGGCGCTTATGGGTCAACTCAGCAAGAGGGTTGTTCTGGTCCATAAACTGTGAAAGGGGCGAAGAGCCGAAGAACTCACGAATTGCAGTTGCCACAGGACGTGTGTTGATGAGCGCCTCGGGACGAAGATCGTCTGCATCATGGGTAGCCATACGCTCCTTGATATTCTTGTCCATTCTGGACATACCGATTCTGAGCTGGTTCTGAAGAAGCTCGCCTACGCAGCGAAGACGTCTGTTACCGAGATGGTCGATATCATCGGTAGAACCAATTCCGTGTGTAAGACAAAGAAGATAGTTGATCGAAGCAAAAATATCCTCTTTGGTAATATGCTTAGGTGCGAGCTCGGTAAATCTTTCCTTAACGAGTCTCTTTATATATCTTTCCTTAGCCTCGCCCTCGAAGCCCTCGCTCTCTGCGTCGGCAATGATCTCCTTAAGGATGCCGAATCTTACCTTCTCGCCTTCCTTAACGCCACAGTCGGTAAGATCGTAGCCGAGAACAAGCTCGGGACGAACGGTGTTGTTACCGAATACCTTAACCTCGCGCTCGGTCTCGGTCTTAACTATAACCTCGTTTACAAGGCTGTCCTCGATAGCAACAGCAAGCTCACGGGTAATCTTCTCTCCTGCCTCTGCAACAATCTCACCGGTAAGGGGATTGATTACGGTCTCAGCAAGGGTGAATCCCTCGATTCTTCTTGCAAGAGCAACCTTACGGTTGTACTTATAACGTCCAACGGGAGCAAGATCATATCTCTTGGGATCGAAGAACATGTTATTAATAAGTATCTCGGCAGACTCAACGTGGGGAGGCTCGCCGGGACGGAGCTTCTTATAAATCTCCTTAAGTGCTTCTTCACGATAAGAGGTATCATTCTCCTCGGCAAGAGCTGCGCACTCGTCCTTCATCATGGTCGCCTTAAGCGCCTCTTCGTTACCGAACATAGCGATGATGGCATCATCGTTATCCTGACCCTCTGCGCTGAGAGCTCTGATAAGCACGCTTATGGGAAGCTTACGGTTCTTGTCTATCTTAACGTAGAACAGACCTGCAGCGTCGCTCTCATACTCAAGCCATGCGCCTCTGTAAGGAATAACGGTTGCACTGAAGTTATGCTTACCCTGCTTGTCAACCTCATCTGCATAGTACATTCCGGGAGAACGTACAAGCTGTGAAACTATAACTCTCTCTGCACCGTTGATAACGAAGGTACCGTTATCGGTCATAAGAGGGAAGTCGCCAAGGAAAATCTGCGCAGTCTTAAGCTCACCTGTCGCCTTGTTGATAAGGCGAACTCCCACCTTCATGTGGGCGTCATAGGTAACCGATCTGTCCTTACACTCCTCTACGGGATATCTGGGAGTAGGATCGATCGTGTAGTCGGTAAACTCGATGGACAGATTTCCGGTATAATCCACAATGGGAGATACATCACGGAGAACCTCGTTAAGTCCCTCTCTGAGGAACCACTCGTACGAGTCCTTTTGCACCTCGATAAGATTAGGCATTTCTGTTGCTGCCTCGATCTTAGAAAAGCTCATTCTCACGTTGGTGCCAAGCTTACGGGGTTTAAGCATCATAAAAAGAATCACTCCATTCTTCAAAATTTTACAAATTCATATTGCCTCGTCATTTGCTGCCGACCGACGCATTTTCATACACCGGAACGGATTTTCGCCACGGTTTCAAGGGGTGAAAACAATAACAAGGACGTTTTTCAACTGCCTTTAGGCAAATTGCGCATTTTTACGGTAGGATTTTTATGCATTTTAAACAATGCACCCTGAAAAAAGGGCAGAAATCCCCCTAATAAAAAATAATATTATTACGCATTTATTTATTATAGCACAAAAAAGTTATTTGTCAAGCCTTTTTCCAAAAATTCTCAATAATTTTTTCATTTTTTTCAAATAAAGCTACGTTACAGTTCCCAAAGCTATCATAAACCGACAAAAAATACAAAAGGCAGCCGGATGAAAGACCCGGCTGCCGATTATAATATTAAGGAAGTCGATTTTCGTTTTTTTCGCAAAAATCAAAAAGTTTTTTTGACATTCTGCCCGATTTTTAACCCGAAAAAGTCGATATGACATCGATCAGAAGAGGGGCGATTATTGCCGGTAAAAACAGCGATGGAGTCATATTTGCCGTTTTCACCTTCGTAGCGCCAAGCATATTGGTTCCGATCAGTATGATTACCAGAGAGCCCGTCACCGACATATAGCTGATGCTTGCCATGGGCAAGAAATCCTTTATCAGAAGTCCGAGACCGGTCAGTATGCCTTGATAAACAAGCACAAAAACCGATGATGCAGCACATCCGATACCCAGGGTTGATGCCATTACGAAGCACATAACACCGTCGATAACAGACTTGGTGATAAGTATATCCGGCTTACCGAGCGCATCCTGAAAGGCACCGTTTATCGTCATAGCACCGACGCAGAAAAGCAGGCTGCAGGATACGAAGCCCTGCGTAAATCTTCCCTTCTCTCCATCGCGTACAAATTTATTTTCCAACAATTCGCCAAGATGGTTAACCCACTTATCAATATCAACAAGTTCACCGATGATAGTACCGAGAGCCATCGAGATTACCATAACCAGAACCTTTATCAGACCGTCCGAAATAATCAGTCCCTCATTTACGGGTGGCGCCTCAAGCATACCACTGACACCTATGTAAATAACGCAAATTGCCATAGCTCCCGTCAGTGCTTCACTTATTCTTTTTGACACGCCTTTTTTCACCAGCATACCGAGCAAGCCACACACTAAAACCGTCAAAAAGTTAACTATAGTTCCCAAAAAGGGCATATTTGCCTCCAATAAATTAAGAATAATTGCTGAATGTTTTATAAATTTACTGTATCACAAAGCTGTCCTGCAATGATAAAATGCTCCCCAAACTCAATCTCACATGCAGTGAAAATCTGTACAAACGCACGTGTGATATCAACGTCGTCCTTCGACGGATTTGTAGTACCGAAGGGGTGATTGTGCGTCACCGAAACCTTGTGAGCAGATAACGTCATAGCCGTCTCCACAGCCTTTCTCGGCAGTATTTCTGAGGAGTTTACCGTTCCCTCTCCAAGCAACTCCACACCAAGCAAGCGCCCCGAGGAGTCAAAGGCGATAAGATAGGTTTTCTCCACCGATTCACCAAGGAAAAGAGCCTTCAGGTATTCTGCAATCTCAGCAGAGTTGTAGCGTTTTCCCATGCTGTATTTATCCGTCAGGCGTCTTGAGGTAACGTATGCCAGAAGCTTTAGGTATACGGCAAGTTTTTCGCCAACCAACTCAGAAAGCTCCCTCACAGGCGCATTTAATGAGTTTTCAAGCGTTCTGTACTTCAAAAGGAGCATATCTGCCTTTTCCTGTGCATCGTCTCCGAGACAGAAGCCTATCAGCTTTATAAAATAATCACGGTCGATAAGGTTATATCCTGCCGGCTGCAACGGCTCTGCATGCTTAGCATCAGGAATATCCACCTTATGAAGTTTGCCCTCATATCTGGTTCTGGTATCAATAAATTCGCTGACTGCCGGCATCTGGGACAGCTTTACTGCAAAGCTCTTCAGCGAGTCGAGTCCTGCGAAACGGTCACCCGATATGAGATAATGCTCAGCGTGCACCACTCCCATAATGTTCAGAGACTCGTTGATAACCTCGTTTGTCGCCCTGTCACCCGGGGTGGGATAAAAAGGGCCGTAGGGATGGTTATGGGCAGTGATTACCACAACGGCATGACTTTTTATAGCCTCGTCAATAAAGGGCTTTACTTTAACTCCACCCGACTCATAATCAAGGTCATACATTTTTTTCATACTGATAAGACGCATGCTGCTGTCAAGAAAAAGAGCTACAACCTGTTTTTCGGTAACGCCTGCAAAATAGCTTACAAAATACCGTCCCACTTTCTCATAATCCGAGAAGGTAATATGGTCTTCCGAAACAATCTCGGCACCTATAATCTCGCTCAGCCTTCCCACCGTCTGAAGATAGTCTGCTGCTTTGTCCCCAATCCCACATACATTCGTCAGCCTGTCCTTTGGGGCAGATAAAACACCGTCAAGGCCACCAAATGCATAGAGCAGATTTTTTGCAACGGGATTTGTATCACGGTAAGGAATAACCTGATATAGCAGCATTTCAAGAAGCTCATATGTATCGAATATGCGCTTACCGTGGGTAAGAAGCTTGTCCCTCATTCGAGAGCGATGACCTTCGTGAACCCGACCGTCGTCTATAAACTTATCCATAAGGCCATCCCTCCTTTAAAAACTTATTATCCGGTTAATTTGATTCAACAGAGCCTTTTTTAATCTATAAATCTGGGAGCAACGGGAGGATTAAAGCCATCAGGCTTTTTTATCTCAAGCATGTTGATCTTCATTCCCTGCTCGGAGAAATTCTTCTCATACTCGGTCATAATATTTTCATCATTCCACTCTGATACATGAAGATCACGGGTAACGATGGAGGGAGTAAGACCGATAGCCTCAATCTCCTCAAGGGAAAAATCAAAAAGACCTACGTTATCGGTTTTGAAACGCAAAGTACCACCGTCACAGAGAAGATTCATATACATCGAAAGATAGTCCCTGTGGGTAAGACGACGCTTGGCATATCCCTTCTTCGGCCAGGGATCCGAGAAATTAAGGAATATAGCATCCACGCTTCCGGGCGCAAATATCTGCATAAGATCATCGGCATTCTCAATAAGAAAACGCAGGTTCTTAAGCTCACCGTACTCACCCGAGGCAGCGCGCTCTGCTCCTATAACAACGCAGTCGGTAACCCTCTCCATAGCGAAATACGCCACGTCCCCGTGACGCTCTGCCATAGCGCAGGCAAAGCCCCCCTTACCTGCACCGATTTCAAGAAAAACCTTACCTCCCGGCATACCTACCAGGGCTGCAGGATCGGTCATAACGTCACCCTCAGCAAGCTCCTCGGTACTGAAAAGATATTCCTTGCAGGCCTCAAGACGCTCCTTTGAGTGCTTCTTTTTTCTCATTCTCATATCTGTAAAAAACTCTCTTTTTAAGGTTTATTTTTTATATTTTGCAAACTTTAATTTGCTTTTTTTACTATTAATCGTCGTTTTTGCTGAATTCAGCAAGGCGAAGCTCAGGGTTGTCCTCAAGCACCCAGCGTATTGCCCACTCGCTTGTAAAGATAAGCAGATTCTTTCCTCTGAAATCCTGCACCCACTTTGTATCATGGGAGAGTCTTAGGGTCTTGGGGTCGAGATTTTCGTTTTCTATCCATCTGATCTGGCTGTATCCCATATTGGTACGGCGAAGGTCGCAGCCATACTCGTTCTTAAGTCGGTATTCAAGCACCTCGAACTGAAGCACACCTACAACACCCACAATAACTCTCTCAAGACCCGAATTAGGCTCGAAGAATATCTGTATAGCACCCTCCTGGGCGATCTGGTTCATACCCTTTGCAAACTGCTTACGCTTCATAGAGTCAACCTGCTCTACCATAGCGAAGTGCTCCGGCGCGAAGGTAGGAATACCCTCGAACTTTATCTTCTTTCCCTTCTCGCATACGGTGTCACCGATAGAGAAGATACCCGGATCGAACACTCCTATAATATCGCCAGCGTATGCCTCGTCGATAACCTCCCTTTCGGATGCCATCATCTGCTGGGGCTGTGAAAGACGAAACGCCTTATTTCCCTGCACGTGATAGTAATCCTTACCTCTCTCAAACTTACCCGAGCAAATACGCATGAAAGCGATACGGTCACGGTGCGCCTTGTTCATATTCGCCTGAATTTTGAATACAAAGGCAGAGAAATCCGGATCAAAGGGATCTATTACGTTGCCCTCTGCCACTCTGGGAAGGGGCGAGGTTGTCATCTTAAGAAAATTCTCAAGGAAGGGCTCAATGCCAAAATTATTAAGAGCCGAGCCAAAGAACACGGGCGAGAGCTTGCCGTGGCGAACCTTATCAAGATCAAAATCACCACCTGCTGCCTCAAGCAGCTCTATCTGCTCGCAAAACTCGATGCGCTGGTTTTCGCCTACAAGCTCGTCAAGCTTTGCTGTATCCGAAATATCAAGGTCAATACCTCTGATCCTGTCACGTCCGCGATGAGAATCACCGAAGGAAAGGAGTGTGCGCTTCTCACGGTCATAAACACCCTTGAACTTCTGTCCACAGCCGATAGGCCAGTTCATTGCATAGGTAGCAATGCCGAACTCGGTTTCAAGCTCGTCAAGCAGGTCGAAGGGATCTCTTGCCTCACGGTCCATCTTGTTGATGAAGGTGAAGATGGGAATATCACGCATAGCGCAAACCTTAAAGAGCTTTCTGGTCTGTGGCTCAATACCCTTCGCAGCATCGATAACCATCACGGCAGAGTCTGCAGCCATAAGCGTACGGTAGGTATCCTCCGAGAAATCCTGATGTCCCGGGGTGTCCAGAATATTGATGCAGTAGCCCTCATACTCAAACTGCAGAACCGAGGAGGTGATAGAGATACCTCTCTGCTTTTCAAGCTCCATCCAGTCCGAAACGGCATGCTTATCGTTCTGCTTACCCTTTACCGAGCCGGCAGACTGGATTGCACCACCGTAAAGCAGGAATTTCTCTGTCAAAGTGGTCTTACCTGCGTCGGGGTGAGATATAATCGCAAAGGTGCGTCGTCTTTTAATTTCACTAACAAAATCAGCCATTTTAATCCTTCCATTGCGTTCTGACAACCCAAAAAATATACTTAACTTCCCTTACGGTTGTCAAAAGCACATAATTCCCATTTTAATTTAACTAAAATATAATAGCATATTATTTATACTTTGTCAAGCGTAATAATTAAAGCAAAATAAATGCAAATGTACAGAATAAATAAAAAACCTACAGTTTTGCTGTTTTTTTGGTAAAAATCTCTCGGTGTGTACTTTTGTCAGTTAAAAACGATCCGGCATCGATGAATTTATTGTTAACTTTCTTGGTTTTATTGACAATTCGTCATTTTTCGTGTATACTACCAATGTAAGAAAGAAAACGGAGCATATAATGAAGATAAAGGCAATATTTTTCGATCTTGACGGCACACTGCTGCCGATGGATCAGGATATATTTATCAAGGCGTATCTCGGTGGTCTGGTAAAAACGCTTGCGCCCAGAGGATACAATCAGAGTGGCGTTGCAGATGCCCTGTGGGCAAGCACACGTGCGATGATGAAAAACGACGGCACCGTCTCCAACGAAGAGGTTTTCTGGCGCAGCTTCTGTCAGATTCTCGGCGAGGATGTGAGAGGTGAGGAAGCAAGGCTCGAGGAGTTCTACAAGGGTGACTTTCAATCCATAAAGAATGTCTGTGGCTACACACCAAAGGCAAAGGAGCTGGTAGAGCGAATAAAGGCATCCGGGCTTACCGTGGTGCTGGCGACAAGTCCACTGTTCCCGAAGGTTGCCACAGACAGCCGTATTCGCTGGGCAGGGCTTGAACCCGAGGATTTTGCCTACGTAACGACCTATGAAAACTCGGTGTTCTGTAAGCCTAATCCGATGTATTACACAAACCTGTGCGAGAAGCTTGGGCTTGATCCACGGGAGGTATTGATGATTGGAAACGATGTGGGTGACGATATGGTGGCAGGTGAGGTTGGTATGCAGCTGTTCTTGCTTACCGATTGCCTAATTAACAGAAAGGAAAAGGATATTTCGGGCTACAAACAGGGTGGCTATGATGCACTTTTTGATTTTATTGAGGAGATAATATGAGTAAAAGAATTTTTGCATTGATGATATTGGTTATGATGCTCTTTGCTATGGGCTGCGAGGGTGGAAGCAATAACGGTGGCGACGGATATATTAACGAGGACGGTGATATCGTGAACGGTAACGGTGTAGAGGAAAGAAACGCAGACGGAGAATTCTTCTTCCGTGGAGTTGTTAAGTCGGTTGATAACAAATACTATATTTCGATGGAAATAATCGATAGCAACGTTGCCTTCGGCATTTATCACGTAAACGTGGACGCCGGCACAAAATACGTAAGCGCAGAGGGCAACGGCATAAGCCGTGATGACATCAAGGTAGGAGATACCATCGAGGTTATATTCAGTGGCCAGGTTATGCTCAGCATGCCTCCCCAGATTTATGCGCAAAAGATTATATTAAAATAAAGAGAAAAGAGCAGTGGAAAAAACTGCTCTTTTTTAATGCAAAATCAAGGATTTATGTTTGTTTTTTTATATATTTCTTCGGCTATTTTCGCGATTTTTGCTCCTTCGCGTGTCGATGCTGTTTTCAGTGACTTTTTTCTCGGTCTGCCCCATACGTCAAGGATTGACGGGCCTATCCACTCGCCAATATTACAATCGGTGAAGAGTCCCTTCAGGATCGATAGGCACGCCATTCGTGGACGTGGGAAAATAACCTTCATCGGATGCTTTATCAATGCAAAAATCAGCTTTGGATAATGATTTGTTATGCCTGTGAAGCTGATACCCGGATGCGTCACCGACAGTGACGGGCTGTTCAGAGCAAATAGCGAATAGGTAAGATAACGCTTTGCATTGCCGTAAACAAGGCTTGCCTGCTTTCTGGTGGAGAAATCAATATCACCCTCGTCGATTTTTGAATAATTATGAGCTATACTGCTGACGGCAACAAGCTTGCCTCCTCTGCACTCTATCACAGGCAGCAGTCTTCTCGCAAGGTAATAGGGGGAAATAAAGTTTATCTGAAAGACGTTATCGTAACCGTTGTCACAGGTGTAGCGTGGAATGCTGTATGCACCTGCGTTAAGTATCAGGTAATCTATCTCCATTTCGGACAGCCTATCTGCCGCATCTCTGACCGACTCAATATCCGACATATCTGCCTTAATATTCGAGACCATAAGGTCGGGATAGCTTTCCTTAAGCTCGCCTGCAAATGCAAGTGACCTTTCGCTGTTACGATCAATCAGTATAAGCTCGCCACCAAGCTGTACGATATATTTACAAAGCTCCCTACCCAGTCCACCTGTCGAGCCACTTATTGCAACCTTCTTCCCGTCAAGACGGAGAGTATTTTTGCTTAGCCATTTTTCGATATTCATAACCTCACCTCACTCGCCTATTATAGCATATTTTTTCCTTTAAAGCAACAGGCTTCTGCAATATCGGGCATAAAACGTTGTTTTATATTGACATATTTTTTATAAAATGTTATAATCTTCATAAAACAGTGTAACCTTTTCTAAAAAACAGTGTCTAATATAGTGAATGCGCAAGAAAGGAGCTTTGTTATGAAAAAACATATTTCATTACTTTTATCGTTTCTTATTCTGACCCTTATATTTCTCTCATCCTGCGATATTCCAAATAGTATAAAAAAAGAAATAACCGAGGGGAAATACAGAAAGCCTTTTACATTTCTCGCTGATAATACTGCGAGTCTTAACGAAAAGAAAACCGAGCCTTATGCTTTTGGCAACGAACAAAAAAACACCGTTGCCCTCTCTGCAGGTGGCGCCATTGCAACCGAGCCTTTGCCCCCTCCTCTGCTCTGGGACAATAGCCTGTCTATAAAGGGTGTCTGCGACAGTGGAATAGTTGAAGGTGGCAGGGATATCGAGCTTAAGCTTACGGTAAAAGCAAACGACCACGTACTCACAGACGGCGAGCTGCAGCTTGTATTCGAAACAAAGGATTATAAGCTTTTGAATGACGGTAAGCCTTTAGAAAACAACATATATATTATCGATGACTTTTTTGAAGAAGGAAGTCACACCGAGGCAGAGTCGCTGACCCTGACGCTTTCTCCTGATTATAGTAACGGATACGCCTTCGGATATGTTGAAATATGGGTCAGGTTCGTACCCGATGACATGGATAGCTTTGTTGAAAGAATAACAAGGGATTACGAATATCGTTTTTATTTGTCCGACTATGAGTTGGAAAACGGCTTTGTTTCTCTTACCTCCGGTGCCATAAGCTATGCTGCAGATTCGGTCGAAACCTGGCTTGCCCGTGGAACGTCATACGGTGACGTTTTTAATGATATGTCAAAATATCATTACGAAGGTGGCTTTATCTCGGCTGAAGAGATGTCAAGTATTTGTATTGGTTTCAGATACTTTAACAAGGTCAGATCTGACGTCTGCAACTATGACGAAAGCGACCACAGCATGAATATCGCATACTACAGCAAAAATATACGATATGAGAGCAAAATCAGGATATCCGATGATGCGCTTGAAAAGGCGATTCTGGCTCACGAGGAATTCTGGTACACAAATCACTACCAGACTGCAAGGGGTGGTCTTGAGGTTACGCTGCGAATTCTTGAAATAATGAAGGAAAAAGGCGTAATAACCGAGGATGAGTATAATCAGGAAATCGAATTTATCGATGAGGCGAAGGGTGTATATACAAGCTTGTCTCAAGGATTCCCGGGTATATATTCGGGCTACAGCGAGGTTGACGCCCTGTTTCTGACTCACAAGGATAAATAACCAAACATAATAGCTTAAAGCAGGCTTTCCCGATAGCAAAAGTTTTTTCGGGTTGCCTGCTTTTTTAAACCAATAATTTACATTTTTATATTGAACTGCACGTTTATATATGATAAAATAAACAAAAAGACTTTTCGGAGGTGGATATGAAAAGATCGCTTTTGCTTTTTATCTGTTTATTCCTATCTATTACAGTCCTGACGTCATGCGATATATTATTCGGTATGCTTGATCTTGGTGATATAAATGGTGGTATTGAGGATGTACCCACCTGCGAGCATGTGGATAAAAATGATGATTACCGTTGCGACAAGTGTGGCGATTCACACTATGACGGTGAAGAGCCTAATGACGAGCCCGATGACGACGAAAACGGTCAGGGTGGTTCGGGTAACGGTGAGGTAGAAGAAAAAAATCACGTATACACAGCCTTCACTGCAAGTGAAAAGGCGTTGCTTAACCGCATTGCAGGTGGTGTGATTCCCTTCATTCCCAATGATGAATACTACGTCGAGGAATACTTTGACGAATACTACTACGAAACCTGCGTGAACTTCTATACCTACGGCAATACCGAGGCAGAATTTAAGGCATACAAGGCTTTGTTCGTAGGCTATGAGCTTGTAGAAAGCTATGAGGATGATTACGGCGATACCTGGTACTGTCTTGAGGGTGAAACATACGTGGAGATGTGCCATTACTACTTTGAGGGTGAGTATGTTGTTGACGTATACGTTTATACTGCCTCAGGCAGTGGTGATGACAGTCAGGGTGGTACCGGTGGAAACGGTGGCAATGGTGGTGAAGGTGGGAGTGAAGATAGCAACCACAACCTTATCACCAATGCAGGTGCAGGACTTCCAAACGGAGTGAACGGAGTTTATGACGTTGACTTTACCGATGGAAAATACGTAAAGGACGTTACCGATCAGGGCTACTATCTTGACGGCTGCCCTACCACAGGCTCTCCAAAGGTGTTGGTAATTCCTGTAGACTTCAAAGACATAAACGGCAGGAGCAACAGCTATTACTCCATAGACAAGATTTCACGCGCCTTTAACGGCAGCGCAGGCGAAACCGATTATTACTCGGTTGATGAGTATTACTACATATCAAGCTACGGTAGACTTGACCTTGATATCACGGTTATTGATGAATGGTTCGTGCCAAAGTATAACAGCAGCTACTATGAAAACGCTACTATGGACTACTATGGCGAGGATGTGGCTATCGGCGACCAGCTTGTTATGGACGAGGCACTTGAATATCTCTCCACCTTTATGGATCTGTCACAGTTTGACTCGGATGGCAATACCGTTATTGATGCCGTTGTGCTTATAACAACTCTCGAGATCGATGATACCTCGGACTTTAACTGGGCGTACAGATATTGGAATACCTACACCGACGAGGACGGATATTTCTACGAATATGACGGTGTCAGCGCAAACGACTATCTCTGGGCATCCTATTCCTTTATTTATGAAAGCTATGATGAGGAGGGCTACTCATATTATACCGACAGCTCGGTTATGAATACATACACATACATCCATGAGTTCGGTCACATCCTGGGACTTGACGATTACTACGATACCTCTGAAGTCTCTCTGCATCCTATGGAAAGCTGCGACATAATGGACGGCATGTTGGGTGATCACAACCCATTCTCGAAATTTAATCTCGGTTGGATAACCAACTCAAAGCTTATTACCACCGACTCCACTGTTACCATTACCCTGAATTCCTTCACAAGAACGGGTGAAAGCATAATTATTGCAAACAACTGGAGCACGGAGCTTGGTGCATATCAGGAATACTACGTTGTGATTTACTATACAAATGAAGGGCTTAATTCGGGAGAGGGAGGCTATTTCTCCCGGGACGGCATAGTGGTCTATCACGTAAATGCTTCGCTTTACTCTGAAGAATATGACGGTGAGATATACTACGATATTTATAACAACAATACCAGCCCCTCCAACGAATACGGAACAAAGGATAATCTGATTGAATTTGTAAAATCGACAGAAGGCAACTTCACCTACATCGAAGGAGACAGCCTGCCGAGCGTAACCGACAACCAGGGATACACACTCAGTTACAGCTTTACTGTAAAGTCTGTCGAGGACGGACAGGCGACCCTTGTTTTTACAAAAACCAACTAAAAAAAAAAAAAGCGAAACGGACACAAGGTTTACTCTTGTGTCCGTTTTTTATACAGTTATGCAAACAATCATTTACATTTTATTGAATTTTTGCAATAAATCGCATAAATGCAGCCTTGCCTTCGGGAGTTCTCTTGAACACTCCTGCATCGAGAAGCACCTGCATAAACACCTCTCCAATACCACGGTAGATGATTTCCCTTACGTTGTTCTCATCGATTTCGGGATTAGCCTTGGCAAGCTGCTCTGCCCAATCGGCGTGGTGAGAAATTCGTGCGTCACTACGAATATCACTGCCCGAAAGAATAGCATTACAAAGAAGATCAATCTCCGTCGAGAGTCTTGAAGGAAGAACAGCAAGACCCATAACCTCGATAAGTCCGATATTCTCCTTTTTGATATGATGCAGCTCGGGAGACGGGTGATATACTCCAAGGGGTCTTTCCTCGGTGGTGATATTGTTACGAAGAACCAGGTCGCAGACGTAGTTGTCGCCGTCTCTCCTTGCGATAGGTGTGACGGTATTATGAGGTATACCATCTGTCTCGGCAAAAATGAAGGCGTCCGGATCGCTGTAGCTTCTCCATGCAGTGAGAACCCTGTCACAGCACTCGGCAAGTGCAGCCTTATCAACAGAGCTGAGACGGACAACCGACATGGGCCACTTAAGTATTCCTGCCTTAACGGTGGGATAGCCCTCTACGGAAAACTCCTCCTCTATGGGAGCCGTATCCATAGCAAAGCTGTATCTGCCACCCTGGAAATGCTCGTGAGAAAGAATTGAACCACCTACGATAGGCAGATCGGCATTGGAGCCTACAAAATAGTGAGGCAAATAGTCGATAATATCGAACAGCTTAGAGAACACATTACGGTCTATCTTCATAGGAGTATGCTTATTATTAAATGCAATGCAGTGCTCGTTATAGTAGCCGTAGGGCGAATACTGAAGCGACCAGCCCTCTCCACAAACGCTGATTGGAATGGGAATAAGGTTCTGCCTTGCCTGATGGGTAGCATCGCCTGCAAATCCGGAATTTTCAACGCAGAGCGCACACTTGGGATAGCCCGACTGCTTCGCTGCCCTTGCAGCAGCAATATCACGTGGATCCTTCTCAGGCTTCGAAAGGTTTACGGTAATATCAAGCTCGCCGTACTCTGAAGAATACTTCCATCTGAGGTCCTTTGCAATCCTGCCTGCACGAACGTAATTAACGTCACGGCTGAAACGGTAGTACCAATCTGTAGCAACCTCAGGCGCCTCCTCATAGCATGCCTCAAACTCCGAGATTACCTCCCTCGGCATAGGCATAAGAAGTCCCATAACCCTTGTATCAAAGAGATCACGATTTACTGCAGTATCTGCAATAATTCCCTCTTTTACAGCATAATCAATAATCGGTGCAAGAATTTCATCTATAGACATATCAGCCGAATCAGCATTAGATTCCTCCCACTCTGAAACAGAGAGAAGGTCCATAAGCCTGTTACGGACGAAATAAATATCCTCTACCGTGATTATATTTCTCTTTATCGAATAATCGATAAGTCTTTCAATAGCCTGACAAATCATAGAAGTCCTCCAAAAAATTCTTAGCCAATAATATCAAAAGCATACACAAATTTCAACAATCCTACCCCTCAATGTGAGGAATATTCTTCTTCTCGCAGTATTTAGCTGCTGCAGAGTTATCAGGACAGATAACGTGAATCTTGTCACAGCCGTTAAAGATACCCCAGCCGAACTCGGTAACCGATTCAGGAATGGTAACAGCCTCAAGATTTACACAACCACGGAAGGCAGTGTCATCAATCTTATCCACCGAGTCGGGAATAACCACGGAACGAAGCGAGCTGCACTGATAGAACGCACCCTCTCCAATCTCGGTAACAGAGTCAGGAATAATTATCTGCTCAAGATTATGACAGTCGCAGAAAGCCCAGGAGCTGATCTTGGTAACAGAGTCGGGAATGGTGTAGCTTGTCGTATGCTGACGGGATGGGAAGGAGATGAGAACAGACTTGTTCTTATTGAAGAGGACACTGTCAACCGACTTGAAATAACGGCTCTTATGATCCACCTCGATCTCCTTAAGCATCGTACAACCACGGAATGGTCCGATGCCGATAAAGTTTACCGAACGAGGAATGAAAACAGTTTCAAGGCTCTTACAGTCCTTGAAAGCATACTTACCAATCTTGGTAATCTTATCCTTCATATCAATCCTCTTAAGATTGATACAACCGTTGAATACCATATCGTCAATCTTTGTAACGCTTCTCGGAATGTCAATCTCCTCAAGTGAAACACAATCTGCAAACGAGCTCTCTCCGAGGACGGTAAGATTCTTTGGCAGAGTGATTGATGAAAGCGATTTACAGCTGTTGAATACACCACCATAGATTTCGGAAATACCGTCAGCCAGAGTGATATCGTTAAGCTTCGCACAGTTCTCAAAGGCACGCTCGCCAAGCTCAATCTCATCATTCTCTACAACGAGAGAGGCAAGCGCAGTACAGTCACGGAATGCACTCTCGCCTACGGCACGAACGTTTTTCGGCAGGGTGAGGGAGGAAAGTCGCTTACAGCCACGGCACGCCTCGGTCTGCAGAATTTCAACCGTCTCGCCGATGTCGAGAAGCTCAAGCTTCTCACAGTTTTTGAATGCGCCTGCTCCCACAACACGTACGTCGCTGGGAATGCTAAGATGTGCGCTTCCGTCCTTGCAGCGAACAAGAACGTCCTCCTCGATGGCAAAGCTACGCATCGTCTCGGTAGGAAGGCTGTCAATAAGCTTGTCTATATACCTGGAGTCCTTGTCAAGTGCACTGCCCTTCACATGCTGAAGATTTTCAAGTATCATCTTCAGTGCGCCGGGAATCTCGGTAGAGTCATCAAGGTATACGGGATAAATTCTCTTGTTGTTCTTATACGCCATAATAATTTCCATACCACAATACTTGCTCTGCATTGAAGCAGGAGAGATAAAGAGAAGAAAAGCATGGCACTTCTCGATCTTTGTCTGGAGCTCACGACGGAAATCCTCGCCGATCTCCATAGTATCGTCATACCAGAAACGGAACTTTTCCTTATTGATAATCTTAAGGATCTCACGAACCTTAAGCACGTCAACGTGCGAATAGCTGACAAATATGTAGGGCTCGTCTCCCTCATAGGATGGGAGGTTCATATCGTAATAATCGGGGCTGTATACTTCCTGTGCCATAATAAATCGCCTTTCTTAATAATAATTTAAATAATTAGTGTAAGCACACCGAGTGCAGTAATAAGTGCCGGAACGGCAACGGTAACACCGATTTTAAGGAAATCAAGATAACCGAACTTAAGCTCGTGTTCCTTCAAAATGGAGCTCCACATAATTCCGGCAAGAGCGCCGATAGGAGTCAGGCAAGCTCCGAGATTGGAGCCGACCACAGTAGCATATATCGCTGCTGCAGAGGACGCTCCACCGAGGATGGAGGAATAAAGAACGCTCATTGGAATATTGTTAATCAGATTAGATGCAAGGAAGGAGGTTGTGCCGTACTTCCATATCGGGTTTGACTCCCCGAGAAGCTGATATATGATACCGGTAACACCGTTTGCGTTAAGTGCCTCAACCATAACGAACATCGAAAGCACAAAGGGAATAAGCTCCCATGGCGCACGCTTAAGGCAGGCAATAAGGGCATCGGGCTTTTTCTTTCTGATGATAGAAATAATTATGCTGCAAACGAACAGACTGACTGCTGCAAGAAGCGAAACAAGCCACATCTCAATACCGATATATGAACCAACAGCAAGGATAACTGTGCAGGCACTAAGATGGAACACACCGATACCCAGCGAAAGCTTGTCCTCAATAACCACCTCCGAAACAGTGGCATCCGATATAGGCTGCTTCAGCTTGTTTCTGAAGAGAATATACAAGAACAGGAAGGCAACTGCACCCGAGCAAACCGTTGGCAATAGCATAACCTTAAGATAAGACATAAAGTCACCACCTGCTGCAGTGACAAGATAGATGTTTGTAGGATTACCGATAATCAACGTCATACTCCAGGTGTTTGCAGCAACGAACTCGGCTGCAAGATAGGGAATAGGGCTGATTTTCGCACTTTTTGCAAAATAGCATATAAAAGGGGTAAATGAGAGTATAATAATATCGTTGGAAGTAAAAACTGTCAGGACAGACACTGTGATATATAATATCATAAAGAGTCTTAGCTGACTTGCGCCTGCCTTAGTAAGAGCAAGGTTGGCAAGATATCTGAAGAAGCCGAGCTCGTCAAGGAAGATAGACAGAATTGTCATTGAAATAAAGAGCACCAGAATCTTCAGTGGATTTATAGCATTATCGGCAATCAGAGCCTGTCCTACCGTGGTTATATCAACCGTACCGAAGACAAGAAGAAGGATTGCACCAATGACAGTAACTACCCAATAAGAACCGAGAGAAATATTAAACAGCTTTACCTTCGGGAAGAAGAGTACAGCCATTATCATCATAAGGCAGGTTATCGCACTTATAATAATTGCTACCCACATAAAAAGTTAAACCTCGCAGTAAATATTTATTCATTTTATTATATCACGGAGGTATTTTTTTGTCAAGTAAAATAGTGGTAAAGTTACCTTCAAAAACTGCAAATTGCATTGACAATATTGAATAGTGGTGATATAATAGCATTATAAGAAATACTATTAAAACAAAAACATCATTACATATATTAAAAGGAGAAAAATCATGTACGATCCTAAGCCTGTAGATACAAGTGACGTGCAGCTTGACTCGGAAATACTTGATCTCTGTGAGCTTATTGCAAAAAATACCCATGACGTATGGGCAGTTGGAAGAATCAAAGAAGGCTGGTCCTATGGAGAACACCGTGACGATGCAGCAAAAAAGCATCCTTGCCTCGTTCCCTACGAGGAGCTCTCCGACTCGGAGAAGAAGTATGACAGAAGCACCTCAATGGAAACTTTGAAGCTCATTATCAAACTCGGATATAAGATATCAAAGAAATAAACAAAGAAAACAGAAGTCCCGTGGAAAACCCATAAGACTTCTGTTTTTTTATCCGGTCGGTGAAAGCCGACTTTTTTTACTTTAGTTGAATCTTACAATCTTGTTTGCAAGTCTGTAAATAAACACGCCGAAATTACGACCAAATTTACCGGGCAGGCAGATAAGCGCAAGGGGCGTACGGTAACGGAAATGCTTTCCCCACTTTGCATCATAATCAATACAGCCCTGCCACATATCATCAAGTGTGGCATCAGCCTCATCGCTCTTGTTAAGACGGGCATAAAGAATCGAAATACCAAACATTACGAAGAACTCATGCTTCAGATACTTCTTCAACATCGGGCTCTTTATCTCGTCAAGACGGCAGGTCTTAAAGCAACGCTCGGTTACCAAAAGCTGATGTGTATAGCGCTTCTTCATTACCTCCTCCTGCACCGACTGGTCGGGTCTGCCGATCCAATAACGGTAGAGGTCGATATTCATATAGTACATCTTTTCCACTGCGTGAAGGACACGACAGATCATAAGATTGTCCTCATAGAATACGTGCTTGGGAAGAGGCTCTACAGCCGTCTCTCTCATAAGCTGAGTACGGAAGGTACAGGAATGAATGGTAAGCATCTGGTGAATTCTGAAGCGTTTCGTATCATTCCAGCCAAAAATCCTTCCAGTAGGAAGAACGCTCTTATAGCAGATAGATCTGTCACCAATGCCGTCGGTATGTACGTAGAAATAGTTTGTAACCATAAGGTCGATACCACCGTTTCTGTCGCATTCCTCAAGCTTATCAAGGAAGGCGGGAAAATCCTCACTCATAACGTCATCGGAGTCAACAACCTTAAAGTATTTACCTGTCGCGTGAATAAGGCCCTGATTAATTCCCTCTCCGTGACCACCGTTCTCCTGATGGACAACGCGCACAATCGAAGGATATTTCGCCACATAGGCATCAGCAATCTCCCCTGTGCGATCCTTGGAACCATCGTTGATAATAATGATCTCAACACGCTCGCCACCCTTAAGGAGACTGTCCACACATTTTTCCATATATGCCTCGGAATTATAGCAAGGCACTGTTACTGTTAATAGCTTCATATCAGTTAAGCTCTCTTTCTGCCACATCCAATGCAGAAGCAATTACTGCATCCATATCGTAGTAGCGATATTCAGCAAGTCTGCCACCGAAGATTACGCCACTCTCACCATCTGCAAGAGCCTTGTACTTAGCGTACAAAGCACCATTGGTCTCGTCATTGATGGGATAGTAGGGTTCAATTCCCGGTTGCCACTCCTGGCTGTACTCTTTAGAAATAACCGTCTTTGGCTGCGTACCAAACTCAAAGTGCTTATGCTCGATAATTCTTGTATAGGGTGTCTCTCTGTCGGTATAGTTGATAACTGCATTACCCTGATAGTTGTCGGTGTCAAGAAGCTCGGTTTCAAACCTTACACTGCGATAGCCGAGAGGGCCGTAGCAGAAGTTGAAATAGCTGTCAATAGGGCCGGTATAAACCACCTTATCGGCAAGAGCGTCAAGCTCTTCCCTGTTCTCGAGATAGTCAACCGAAAGCTTTACCTCAACCCCCTCAAGCATTCTCTCCACCATAGAGGTGTATCCACCAATAGGAATACCCTGATAGAGAGCGTTGAAATAGTTGTTGTCAAAGGTAAAGCGTACCGGCAGACGGCGAATGATAAAGGCAGGAAGCTCTGTGCAGGGTCTGCCCCACTGCTTCTCGGTATATCCCTTTACAAGTCGCTCGTAAATATCGGTGCCGACAAGTGAGATCGCTTGCTCCTCAAGGTTCTTAGGCTCGCTGATTCCTGCAGAAGCACGCTGTTCTGCAATCTTCGCCTTCGCCTCCTCGGGAGTAACGACACCCCACATCTTATTAAAGGTATACATATTAAACGGCAGCGAATAAAGCTCACCGTGATAGTTGGCAACAGGAGAGTTGGTATATCGGTTAAACTCGGCAAAACGAGTCACATACTCCCACACGCGCTTATCGTTTGTATGGAAAATATGCGCGCCGTATTTATGTACGTTGATACCCTCCACCTGCTCGGTGTAGATATTACCGGCGATATGATCGCGCTTGTCGATAACCAGCACTCTCTTTCCTGCGTCTGCAGCCTGTCTTGCAAATACTGCGCCGAAGAGTCCTGCGCCTACAATTAAATAATCATATTTCATAGTTTTCTTTTTAGACTAATAGTGTTTTACACTAAAGCTTGAATTGAATAAATTTTTTCGATATCTTATTGATTTTTATAAATTACGCCTGTTCGGTAACGGTAGCATTGGTAACGGTCTCATCAGTGATGGTTGCCATAGCCTCTTCCATAGACATACCGTCTGCAACGGCAGCCTTACGAGCCGCATTTACAGCCTGAATAGTCTTTATACGCTCACCGTCAAGGGAATATCCCTTCATAGACCAGAGCGTAAGTGCCCATGCTGCCATGGGAATAAGGCAGAACAGAGCGATAACAACCCAGTTCATACCGTCTACGTACAAAGTAGTCTTGGTGGGAAGCTCGTGAACGCCGATGAAGAGGAGGGCAACAGATACAACCGTCGCTGAGAGGCTGGACACCAGCTTATCAACAAGGCTGAAGAGTGTACCCATAATACCGGGAATAAACTTACCGGAACGATAGGTCTCATAGTCTGCGCAGTCTGCAACCATGGGGATAGGCATATCTGCAGTAGCATAGTACGCACCATAGCCAACACCGAAGAAGAGAACGAACAGAACTGTATAAAGATTGATTGTAATCTTGAAATCAGGACCGAAAAGAGCTCCCTCGAAGATGTTGAGGTTCCAGTTAGGATCACCAAATCTCCAGAGCAGAAGCATCACAAGAACACCGATGTAGCAAGCAAAGGCAACTGCAACGTAGGTCATAAGTGACTTTTTCTGTCCATGCTTCTGAGAGGTACGAACGGTGAGAAGGAAGAAGGGCGCAGAGAATACGTAGCCCATTACCATCATAATGAGGTAAAGGCTGTCGTAACGGTTCTGACCGATTATCTCACCTGCAGCATTAACTGTAGTACCGAACTGCGTCATACATCCGTAAAGCATACAGAGAACTGTTACGTTTGTAGCGATGGAGAGTGCAAGCTTGCATCCACCACCTGCAACCATAAGACGCTGGAGGGGCTTGTTATTCTTAACGATGTCTACATATTCTCTCAGCTGAACCTGCTCCTGCTTGCCACCGATACCAAAGTACTTGGTCTGATCCTTCTCCCAGATACCGATGATAGCAAGAACGGTAAGGATAACAGAGATTACAACACCAACGGGAGTCATAATCGCGAACCAGGTAGAGTTATAGTCACCCGCGATATTATCACCTGCGATGATGGGACCAACAAACTGCATTGCACCCATACCAACGAGAGAAGCGATGGTATTGAATACAGTGAAGAGGGGACGCTGCTTTGGATCGTTTGTAAGAACGGGCTGTGCAGAACGTGTAACCGAGGTCTGGAAGGTATAGCCGATAACCCACACTGCATATAGCAGAATAAACAGGGTGTAGCGAAGCCACATTGCAGATGCCGGAACAAGAGGAGTAAGTATGTAAAGTGCGATTACCGATATAGCCATAACAACGTTACCGATAACCATAAAGGGACGGAATTTACCGAACTTACCGTCGGTCTTATCCATAATAGCACCGATGATCGGGTCGGTGATAGCGTCAAACACACGCATACCGGTAACCATGAAGGACGCAAATACCATTGCAATACCAAGAACCTTGTTACCGAAGGTCGCTATGTAACTTAAGATAAGCACGAAGTAGACGTTTGTTGCACCGTTGTTCATCGGGAACAGGGCGAGCTGATAAAATTTGGCGCGATTTACGCCGTTGGTTTCGTTCATTTTATGAACTCCTTTCAATTAAAGGCATTTTATGTTAACTTATACGCTTTAAATACACCTAAATGTAAATAAATATTGAAGCATGATGAAAACTGGCTTTCAAATTCTATAACGTGGAATTTGAGGCAAAATCTTCGCTCGAGACCCGAAGCTGTAGAAAAACCTACTGCGAGTGGTGACAAACGGGGAAATCAACCAAATTACACGACTAAAAATTAAGTCCAGTTACCACCGTTAGCCTTCTTCTTGCTGAGATGATACGACGGATCGGGCTTGTCGGTTCTGTATATAGTGATCTGATCGTTGTGCTTGCCGTAGGATGCCTGAATTTTTGTTTTGCCGGTCAGAGGAATACGGAAGGTAAATACCTTATTTCCTGCTTTAGTGGCTACCTTCTTGCCGTTGACAAAAAGGGTTACCTCAGGACAGTTGGAATATACCTTAACGGTGGTCATGGTTTCAGCACGCTTTTTATAGCGTCTGCCACAGATGTAAACGAATGGATCCTTCGACCACCAAGCCTTATAGAGATAGAAGCTATCCTTCTTTATCTTTCTGTCAAAGGTAACAAGACCCTTGTGGTTCATGCCGGGCTCGCCACCCTGATTTCTCGCATCGGCAGCGAAGTCAAACATATTCCACAGGTGAGTCGCCCACATAAACGGACGCTTCTCAAAGAAGTTAAGCATAAACTCGTTATACTTACACTGATATTCCTCGGTCTGATCTCCACGCTTGGGATGAGAGGAATGAAGATTAGGCATACATTCGCAGCCGTACTCAGAGTAACCGAGACAACGGTTGGGATAACGGCGATGGAAATAATCAACCCATATGTTGTTTAGCCACATAAACGGAGTGTACCAGCCCAGATAGAGATTCCAGCTTACAACGTCGGATATATGTCCGACAGCGTCAAAAGGAGCACACATAGCATAGCAGGCAAGTGTGGTAGGACGGCTGGGGTCCATCTCATGAATAAGGTCGTTAAGCAGCTTGTGATTATCCATCATATCTGCCTTCTTGGTAGTAGAGATGGTAATCTCGTTTGAGATACCCCACACACAGATTGACGGATGGTTATAGCACTGAACAATAAGCTCCTTCATCTGACTCACGGTGTTCTCTCTACCGTTCGGCATATGTTCGGAAATGTAAGGAATTTCTGCCCAAACGATCATACCGTACTTATCACAGAGATCGTAGAAATACTGATCATGCTGATAGTGCGCAAGACGGATTGTATTTGCACCAACCTCACGAATAATTTCCATATCGATATCATGATGCTTTTTAGTAATGGCGTTACCGATTCCCTTCCAGTCCTGGTGACGACAAACGCCACGAAGGGGATAGGACTTACCGTTAAGGAAGAAGCCCTTATTGGAATCGATACGGAAGGAACGGCAGCCGAACTGAACCGAAACCTTATCCACGGCCTTCTCATCCACATAAAGTGTTGCCTCGCAGGTGTAGAGATACGGATCCTCTATACCGTGCCAGAGGTGAGCCTTTCTGATAACGATAGTCTCGTCATTGTCATGTCCTGTGCCAACTACCCTTCCCTCTGCATCACGGAGGGCAATGTCAACACGTCCATTTTCAGCGTTGTGCCAGTTACGCACCCATACTGCTGCATCCTCGCCACGCATCTCAGGGCAAACGGCAAGACCACGTCCACCGAAAAAGTCCATATCAAAATGATGCTTGTTAACAACTATAAGCTTCACATCACGGTAGATACCACCGTAGAAGGTGAAGTCGGCCTTCTGAGGATAAACTCTGTCGTTCTTGGAGTTATCAACCTCAACGACCATGTGATTTATATTTTTAAGATAATCGGTAATATCAGCACGGAAGGTTGAGTAGCCACCGTCGTGAGTCATAATCTCCTTGCCGTTAAGGACTACTCTTGCCGATGCATTTACACCGTTGAATTCAAGGTAAAGACGCTCCTCGTCAGAAAAAGCGGGAGCAGTAAAGCTTTTTTCATAAAAACAGGTACCACGGTAGTAATCGTCACCACCGTCCTGTCCGTCCTCATTATTCCATGTATGAGGAATATCTACGTTATACTCGCTTCCGTCATGATAACGGAACAGCCAGCCGTCGTTAATAAGTTGCTCTTTTCTCATAGCAATCTCCTATATTAAGTTAATAGACGTAGGTGAAAACCTGCGTCTATAATGAAACGATCTCCCTGCCCGATAAGGCAGGGGATCAAAAAGCGTAAGCTCTCCGGAGCCGAAGCTCCGGAAAGCGTTTTAGGTTAATTATCAGAACTTTTTACGGAATATAATGCAGCCACCGATACCAAGAAGACCAAATATAATGGTAAGGTTAGTAATGGTATCAATGATAGCAGGCTGAACTGCTACAACGGTGGTCTCGGGACCAACGCCGTTCATTGCTGCAGAGTTGATGATGGTGTAAAGGTTGTGATGCATAGCCTCTACCATTGCGTTAACAAATACAGGATCATCGGTAGCAGTCTTGATATCATCAACAGCATAGCTCATCATCGCGTCGAAGCAGGTTACACCACCGGCTATGATAGAGTCAATAGCGTTGCAGTTAGCAGTGATCATGTTATCGGTGATATGCATGGAGTTGTTACCCCATTCTTCACGAAGGATACCGGTCATAAGGCCGTAGTTAGCGCCGGACCAGTTTGTACCCCAACGAGTGTAAGCAGTCATAACGCCACCACGTCCATCGTTCTCCTCAAGAGCCTTCTGGAAAGCCTTAAGGTAGATCTCACGTGCAGCCTGCTCGGTAAGCCATGCAGCCTGACCAAGACGAGCCTGCTCAGAGTCGTTAAGAGCGAAGTGCTTCATAACAACGTCAACACCCTTATCGAGAATACCGGAAACCTCAGCACCACCCATTTCGCCTGCAAGGAAGCCGTCCTCAGAGTAGTACTCGAAGTTACGTCCACCATAAGGAGTACGGTGAGTGTTTGCACCGGGGCCGTAGAGACAGGAAACGCCTGCGTCAAGGCAATCGTTACCGATCATCTGACCAACCTGATACATAAGCTCGGTGTTGAAGGTAGCAGCCATAACGTCCTCAGAGGTGAAGGCAGTAGCCTTTGCCTGAAGTCCACCACCGAAGAGTGTAACGGTAAGACCCTGAGGGCCGTTCTCGTCACGGGAACCGGGAGCATTTACAGAAGGAACGGGATGTCTCCAGTGGAAGCAGTCGCCGATAGAGATAAGCTCTTCGAGAGTTACCTGCTCAAGAAGCTTAGCCCATGCGGGATCGTCATACTGCTTGTATGCGGGAATACCGTTGTTGTCATAGTCAGCCTCAAACATATCGTAGAGAGAAAGGTCGCCTGTCTGACCAAGAAGAGGCATGGTGTGCCAATCTCTGCCGGTCTTTTCCTCATAAGCTGCGATGATATCGTCAAACTCAGGAAGACCGTTGTTGTAACGGTTGTCGAGCTCATCAGCCATCTGAGCAGAGAGAACAAGCTCATACTTACCGGTAGGCCAAGTGCCTTCCCAGTCGCTTCTGGAAAGCATGGTGATGGTACCCTCACCGAAGTATGCGTTAGGATCAGCGTGCTGAAGCTGATTTTCAATCTTCTCGCCGTTAAGTGCATAAGAATAGGTGGTATCGATAGCGGTGAAGGAATCCTCAACTACTTCGCAAACGAGCTCAGCATTACCTGCTGCGTCCATACCGTCATCTTCGTCGTAGCCCTTAGCTGCAAGAATGTTGTTAATTGCGTTGTGAGAGTCGGTAGCTGCTGTGAAGAGATAGGAGCCCTCTTCGAAAATGTAAGTGCCGAAGCCCTTAGCATCGTAGCAAGCAAGGTCACGTCTGTCAACGTTGATGGTGATGGTCTCAGACTCGCCCTTAGCAATTACATCGGTCTTGCCAAAGCCAACAAGCTGAACAGAAGCTTTCTCAATGCTGTGGTATCTGTCATATTCGGTGTAAGGAGACTGAACGTAAATCTGAACGGTTTCCTTTCCGTCGTATTCACCGTCGTTGTGAACGGTTACGGTGATCTCATACTGATCGGTCTCAGCGTTGTAGTTTACGGACATATCCTTGTAAACAAAGTTAGTGTAAGAAAGGCCATAGCCGAAGGGGAATGCAACAACGTCCTTGTAGCTATACTCGCCTGCATTACCTGTACCCATTACGTAGTCCTCGTAACGAGTCTCATAGTACTTGTAACCAACGTAGATACCTTCCTGGTATACCATGTAGGTGGAGATAGCAGGATCAACCTCAACGCCGTCAGCTATAATGTAGTTCTGAGCGATGAAGTTCTGCATTGCGGGAGAGGAGAAGTTGTCGTAGCAGTAAGTATCAACAAGGCTACCCGAGGGATTAACCTTACCTGCAAGGATATCGGTAACTGCCTCAGTACCCTTGATACCAAGACCACCAACCCACATGCAAGCATCTACTGCATAATCATTAAGGAAGTCAACCTCAAGTGCATTGGAGGTATTGATAAGAACGATAACGCTCTTGATCTTACCCTCTGCCTTAAGGCCGTCAACGTATGCCATAAGCTTTCTCTCGTTCTCGTTGAGCTCGAGATAGTTTTCGGTGCTTACGTTACCGTTAGTATCAACATAGCCGGGGAATGCGCAATCATAACCCTCACCACCAACACGGGAGAAGGTGATTACAACTGCATCGCCGTACTCGGAGATAGAGTTCTTAACGTCCTGGGGATAGTTTGCAGGGTCAATTTCGAGAATGGGTGCCTGTCCTGCAAGAACTGCGCTCTCACCTGCGCTCTCGCCATTGGAAACAGCATCCTTGAGAGCTGCAGCCTCATCGGAAAGATACCAGTTCCAAAGAGCCTCGTTAACGGTAAAGCCGGACTGCTCAAGAGCCTGCTTAAGGTTAAGAGCCTCGGAAGCATCTACGTTACCCGAGCCTGTACCACCGTAGGTAAGATCAACAGAGTTAACCGAAAGAGTGCTTACCTTGATTCCGGCATCAAGAGGAAGTGCACCGTTGTTGAGCAGAAGAGCTGCGCCTTCAGCCTCTACCTGATAGCAGAGGTCCTTACCTGCAGCAAGTCTTTCTGCCTCGCTTGCATAATCGGACTCAAAATAATTTGCGTTGGGATCTGCATTTTCCAGTTTCCAGAAGGTGTTGCCTGCCATGAGCAGCGAAATGGTGTTGTCAAACATTCTGACAACAACGTTTACGGGGATCATGATAACGAACAAAACCGTGAGGATAACCGAAATAACTTTACAGAATTTTCTCATGTTATTCTCCTTTTCTTCAGGCTATGCCTGTTATTAATTATTTTGTAATAAAAGAATATAAATATATACTTTATTACACATAAAATTATAGCATAACGAAAAAATATTGTCAACAACTTATCATTCAATTATCTTGATTTGAAAATTTTTGTAAGTTCTGCACAATCACGGAAGGATTTTTTTGTTTTATAAATGTCACATAAATTTAGTTTTGTGTCACAGGTTGAATGAAAAATGATAATGATTTATTGCTGATTTTATAAATAATAATATACAAAAAAGTCGCAAATAAACGAATTTTAAGGGAATTTTGCAAAGTCTAGTTGTCATTTTAGCCAATCTATTGCTTCTGTTTCACCGGAGTTCTTTTTAAAGCTTGTTGTTTTTTTGAGCAAAAACTATAGTGTTTTTTCAACCCATCTTTTCACTCAAGAAAGCGAATAAAAAGCCGGGGAGCCAAAAACTCCCCGGCTTATCACTTGTTATTAATTGTCCGAAAGTAACATCCGGTAAAGCATAAAGCGCTTAGTAAAAGCCCTTAGTTATAGAACTTAACGTACCAGATAATAGTAAGAATCAGAGCAACTGAGGTGAAAAGAAGTCCTGTAAAAAGGATACAATGATCGCCGGATCTCTTTTTTTTCTCGCTGAGCTTTCTCTCACGGTACTTATGGTAAAACTCATGCTTGGTTCTGCCCATAGGGATAAAGGTGAGTATAACGTTTCTGAGGACGAAGCCAATTCCGATAAGCGCACCTTCATCACTGAGAAACAGCATACCGGCAACAACAAGCATTGCGAGTCCTGAGATGAAGAATCCATCGGATAATATCTGTATATTAACTGCCACGCTATCGGTAAAGAAGCCCTTAATCCAGAACACCACGAATGTGATAAGAGAGGCTATACCGATGCATACGGCGTATTTCGTCAATAACGTTTTATTTTCTTGTTTCACCGATAATTAACCTTCCGATTCGTTATTTGCGTTTACAAGCTGCTTATACTTCTTTTCCTCTTCATCATTACAGTATACGAAGTGACCGGGAGTGATCTCACGGAAGGTGGGACCATCCTCCGAATAATCGTGGTCTGCAAGAGGATTATAAGAAACTCTTGTGCGTTTTTTCTCGTATATAGGGTCGGGCAAAGGAATTGCCGAGAGAAGCGATCTGGTATAAGGATGGAGAGGATTCTTGAACAGCTCGTCAGAATCTGCAAGCTCAACCATTTTACCAAAGTACATAACACCGATTCTGTCAGAGAAATACTTTACAACCGACAAATCGTGTGCAATAAACAGAATTGTAAGTCCGAGACGATCTTTAAGATCGTTAAGAAGATTGATAACCTGAGCCTGAATAGAAACGTCAAGTGCCGAAATAGGCTCATCGGCAATAATCATCTCAGGCTGCATGATTACAGCTCTTGCAATACCGATACGCTGACGCTGGCCTCCCGAAAACTCATGAGGATAACGGTCTGCATGCTCACGGACAAGACCTACCATTTCAAGAATCTCATAAACCTTCTCGTTAATATATTCCTGATCGGTAACGCCATTGATAATAAGACCTTCTGCAATAATATCACGAACAGTCATACGGGGATCAAGAGACGCGATGGGATCCTAGAATATCATCTGAATCTGTGTGATAAGCTTGCTCTTCTTGGCAACACGGATTCTGGTGGTGTATTCTTTTCTGAGAGCCTGAAGCTCTTCATTTGACTTTGCCTCTGCGAACTTAACCTTATATTCCTCTTCAAGAGCCTTTACAAGAGATTCAGCATACTGCTTGTCAACAGCAGAATTATCCTTCTTTGCATCACGGATAAGAGCTCTGTTCTCATCAACAACCTCAGCAAGCTCGGCATTGATTTTCTCAATCTCCGCCTTTATTTCGGCCTTTCTTGCCTCGTCGACAGGCTTCTCAGCGCGAAGTTCCTTTATCTTCTTCGCAGCCTCTGAACGCGCCTTCTTTATAGCATCGATATAAGAGCGTGTTCCTGCAGCAACTCTCTGTCCCTTGAAATATACGTTACCCGAGGTAATTTCATAAAGCTTAATTATAGAACGACCGGTGGTAGTCTTACCACAACCAGACTCGCCTACAAGGCCAAACGCCTCGCCCTTTTTAATCTCAAAGCTTACGTCATCAACAGCCTTCAGATCCTGACGTCCCAAACGGAAATACTGACAAAGATGGTCTACTTTTAATAAAACTTCATTATTGTTCTCCATTATTGTCTCCTCTCTCCTTCATTCGGTTAATACGTTCAGTGATGATCTTAGGCATTTCTACCTTAGGAGCATTGGGATGAAGCAGCCAGGTTGCCGCAAAGTGAGTGGGCGAAACCTGATACATAGGAGGCTGCATCTCAAAATCAATCTCCATAGCATATTTATTTCTCTCCGCGAAGGCATCGCCGACGGGAGGATAAATCATATTGGGGGGTGTACCGGGAATAGCGTCAAGCTTCTCGTTCGTATCAAGGTCAGGCATAGACGAAAGCAATGCCCAGGTGTAGGGATGCTGAGGATTGTAGAATACCTCGTTTGCAGTTCCATATTCTACGATCTTACCTGCATACATAACGGCAATTCTGTCAGCCATGTTAGCAACAACGCCCAAATCGTGGGTGATGAAGATAATAGAAAGGTTGTGCTCGCGCTTAAGTCTGTTAATAAGCTCAAGAATCTGCGCCTGAATTGTAACGTCAAGAGCAGTGGTAGGCTCGTCACAGATAAGAATATCGGGGTTAGCCGAAAGTGCGATTGCAATAACGATTCTCTGTCTCATACCACCGGAGAATTCGAAGGGATACTGTCTGAAACGGATTCTCGCCTCAGGAATACCAACCTCCTCCATAAGCTTTATCGCTTTTTCCTTTGCGATACTGGGAGTAAGAGTATATACAACCTGAGATGCCTTTTCCTTAAGATAGTCAATTATTTCAACACAGCGCTTATCAAGATCAAGCTTGGTATCATTGACAACGTCTGCCTTAAACTTGTTAAGCACACGGGAAATAACCGTAACGATAGCCTCAATCTGCTTTTCGGGTTCAACAACAGACTTGGGAACGATCTTCCAGTCCACATTCTTACCCTTAGCAATCATAGCATCTCTCTTCGCAGTCTGACGTGCAAAGCGCTCCTCCTCCTTAGGATTGTTCTTAAGATAGAAGAAGTACTTGTCAACTTCTCTCTCAAGAGCATCGCCGAAGGTGTATGCAATATTGTCCTTGATAACTGCAAGAGGATCGATAGCTGCAAGCACAGACTTGTTAAGATCCTTGCAGATTGCACTTGCCCCTTGTACAGTGAAGCCACCCTTATTGAAGAACTCGATAGCATTTTCAAGGGCAGCAATAGCCTTTTCTTTGCGACCAAGTGTCTTTCTGAGCGAGTGAGCAACAGCTGCCTTCTCAAGCTCGATAAAGGAGTTCATGAAGTCTTCCATAAGGAACTTGAGAGCCATCGCATTTGCCTCCTCAGCAGGCATGCTGCTAAGGTCGGTCTTGGGATTCTTATAAATATAATAACCGATACGGAAGAAGTTGTACTGAGGCTGCTTAAGCATATCCTCAGCAGTAGCCTTAATCTTGCCAAGCACCTCAACGGTGTCAGCAGAAGCACTCTTCTTCGATACGCTCATGGTAACAATGTTCTTAACAGAGTCAACAATAGTTACCTTAGACTTTTCAACACGCTTTACAGCATCAAGTGCAGTAAGATGCGCCTTGATATCATCAAAATAATGGAATGCGAAATACTTGTCATTGATAGACTTAAGCTTACGCTGAATAAGGCTGATTGTAGAAACAACGTCAACCTTCTGATTCTTCTCAGCAAGGAAGAGGAAGTCATCGATAATACCGATCATCTCCTGCGCTGCTGTATAAGAATCGTTATAGCTGTTCTGAAGCTTATTTGCGCAGATATTAAAGCTGTCGAAGGTCTTGATATACTTATCAACCTGTTTAAAGGAAACAGAGAGACCCTCCTCCTCAATAGTCTCCTTGATAATTCCGGAGAGAGAGGAAAGCATTTTATTAAATGCTGTTCGACCTTCCTTACGGTTAGCCTTATTTTTAAGAAGCATAGCCTCGGTAATCTGTTTACCGATACGCATGATAGGGTTAAGCGACGACAGGGGATCCTGGAAGATCATAGCGATCTTATCACCACGAAGCTTATGCATCTCCTCCTCGGGAATACGCATCAGATCCTGACCATCATAAAGAATCTCGCCACCCTCGTGAATAGAGTTAACGGCAGAAATACCCATAATAGCCTTAGAGGTAACCGACTTACCCGAGCCCGACTCACCAACGATCGCAAGGGTCTCACCCTTATAAAGATCGAAGGAAATATCACGAACTGCCTGAACCTTACCTGCGTCTGTACGGAAGGATATTCTTAAATTATTAACTGATAATTTTACTTCTTTATTACTCATACTTAATCCTCCGAACCTCTAAGTGATGGGTTGAATGCGTCTCTGAGTCCGTTACCGAACAGGTTAAAGCTGAGCATCAACAGTACAAGGAACATACAGGGGAAGAATGCAACGTAGGCAGCGCCGGGAATAATGATTGCGCTCTGTCCGGCAGAAATAAGCGTACCTACACTGGTGGTGTTTCCTGCCTCAAGGTTAATAATACCGAGGTAGGAAAGGTTGGTCTCCGAGTATATCATAGAGGGAATTACCAACGCAACACTTGTTACGATTGTACCAAGACCGTTGGGGAAAATGTGCTTGAACATGATTCTTCTGTCGCTTGCACCAAGTGTTCTTGCAGCAAGAACGTATTCCTGATTCTTAAAGCGATAGAACTGCATACGGGTAGTTCCTGCCATACCGATCCATCCCGTCAAGAAGAAGGTGATGAACAGAACGAGTATATGGCTTGATGAACCCATATGATATTTAAGAAGAGTGATAACGATCATAGTGGGTACTGAACCGAGAATCTCAGAGAATCTCTCCATAAAGAGGTCAACCTTGCCACCGAAGTAGCCTGCGATAGATCCATAGATAACACCAACTACGAAGTTAACAACTGCAACGATAATTGCGAATACGAAGGAGAATCTTGCACCGTATGCAAGACATGCGAAGATATCCTTACCTGTACCGGTAGTACCGAAGAGGAAGGAGGGCTCACCGATACCATCCTTCTTCACCTGAGTGTGAATATAAGTGTAGTATTCATAATACTCTGTTCTTACTTCAACACCACCGTCAACAAGACGGCCGTAAGCATAGAAATACTGCTTACCGTCTTCGCCGATAAATCCGTTTTCACCCTCAATTCTCTTGGAATTGTATTCTGCCATAAGGCCCGAGAGGTTACCCGCCTCATAGGTCCAATATACAGGAATGGGATCACCGTTCTCGTCCATTACGGGACGGGTCTTATTACCAACCTTCTCGGTCTTGTAATAGTAGTTTGCGTTATTCTGATCCTGAGTTGTCTTGGGTCTGTCAGCCTTAGCAACAGTAGGATAAATAACCTGTCTGCCGGTTGCATCCTGATATCTCTGAATATCGAGATATTCTTCCATAGATATGATCTTATAGGCACCAAATCCAACACCGTAATAGGTATCGTAACGGTAGGAATAGTTCTTACCGTCCTCGCTTACCTCATACTCGCCGTTCTTGATAACATCTCTGCCTGTTTCGAGGCCGAGAGCACGGTCCTTGAAGTATTCAAGAGAACCAACGTTATTCTTTTCCTTACATCCGTCCCAGAAGTTAGTGTTAAGGAACAGCTCGTTTCTGGGGGTTGCAAAAGCAAATACCTGATCGTAATATGCAGGATTGAAGGGAGTGAGGAAAGGAGCGATAATTGCGAAGAGCACAAGGAAGGCGATAACTATACCACCTACAACGGCGCCCTTGTTCTTACAGAAGCGACGGAACGCACCCTGGAAATAGCTGACAGGCTTAGTCTGGAACTTGCTGTCGTGGCTGTAGTCGTTCTTTGTTGCAAATCTGAACTTCTCAGCGGGGATATTATTAAAATTAATGTTATTTTCCATAAATTATTTAGCCCCCATTCTGATTCTCGGATCGATAAATCCGTAGCTGATGTCGATAACTATACCTGCAGTAAGGCTTACGAGGGTATAGAATGCCGACAGAAGCATGAAGAAGTCGTAGTCCTGGAACGTAATCGAATTAAGATAGAGTCCACCAACACCGTTAATCGTGAACATCTTCTCTATAATAAGTGAGCCGGAAAGAACACCAATGAACTCACTGAGGATAGAGGGGAAGATAACGACCATCGAGTTACGCATAGCGTGACGGTAGATAGCCTGGCTCTTGGTAAGGCCCTTAGTTCTTGCAAGAAGCATGAACTCACCTGTAAGTACCTCAGACAGCTCGGCACGGGTGTAACGTGCATAGCCTGCGATAGAACCAAGCGAAAGTGCAAATACTGCAGGAAGCATGGAATGGAATACTTCCCAGGTGAAGTATTCCTTGCTTAGCGATACCTGCAATGGGAACCAACCGAGCTTGAAGCAGAAGAGATACTGGATCAAAAGACCAAGTACGATTAAGGGAACCGAGATCAACAGGATAATAAAGATGTTGATAACCTGGTCCTGCCACTTATTCTTCTTAAGCGCAGCGAAAATACCCAAGCCGAGACCAATCGGTACACCCAGCAGGGTTGAATAAATGTTAATAAGAATTGTGGGTGGAAGCTTGGACACGAAAACGTCCCATACCGGCTTGTTCAGATACTCACCGTAGGTGGTAGCAACACCGAAGTCACCGTGAAGAAAGATTCTCTTAAGGTATGTTCCAAGCTGGAGCATAATCGGAACACGGTCATAGGTGTACACACCGTTTTCACCCTTCTGGATGTTGGTGATCCAACCTCTACCCTCAAGCTGCTTATACGCAATATAGGGATCCTCGTTGGGGCCAACGTTGACGTGAATCGGCAGAAGCTTGATAAGAACGAAGCTCATCACAAAAATGATGGAGAACGTGAACAGCATCAAGCCAAGACGCTTCATCACATATTTAAACATATACATAGGTTTTTCTCCTCTGTTGTTGTTATTTTCCTGATTGATAAATGGCATCACAAAGGCCGTTTACGTACAGCTTGGACACTTGTGATACCGACGCACCAAATCTGCGCCACACATACGAACTGTCTCTTTTACTGTTTTAGCCTAAAATGCTATCTTTTGTTTACTATTATTGACTGATTATAAATAATTTTATCACCGTTACCGGTTTTTACAAAATGTTAAAAAGACACAATCAGCGGTGAGCGAAAAAACGCTTTCGCTCACCGCCTATGGTTAGATTCTAAAAATCTTAATTAGTTCTTTGCTAAAATTACTCGCTCTTCTTGTACTCGTTGGTGAGGTCATTGCCGTTGGACTTAACGAACTGATTCCACTCGAAGTCAGTGTATTCAACAACCATGTATCTCATTCCACCGTAACCCATGAAGGTGTTGTAATCATAGTTAACGTAGGAGAACTGTGCGCCGAGGAAGGATCCACCTGCGTCACCGATAAGCATTACGGAACGGCTCTCCTTAAGAACGATCTCCTCAAGAGCTGCAAGGATTGCAAGTCTTGCATTGGAAGGAGCATAGCCTGCATTCCAGTTATAGGTCTCAACCTGCTCATACTGCTCAGCAAGACCGTTGAGGCAGTAGTACCAGTTCTGAAGGCTCATAGTGATGGTCTCGCCAGCACCCTCGTAATCGCCTGCGGGCATGGTAAGAGTCATATCGATAGAGCTGGTATCCCAGTACTCGTGATAGTTAAGGCTATCATCAGGATTTACGAATGCACCGATGATATCGAAGGGGTTGAAGGCGTTACCGGTGAAGCCGTAGCCGAAACCGATCTGGGTCTTACCGGAACGGAATGCGTCAGCCCAACCATTACCTGCAGATGCGTCGAACTTAAGAACGATCTTACCATCAAGAGCAGTGCCTGCTGTAATCTCGTTAACAACGCCCTGGAGATATTCGCAACGGAATCTCTGCTTATCTGTGTCAGAGGAAGAACCGTAAACGATGGTGATAGGCTTGGATGCATCGTATCCATAGTAGTCAGCGTCTGCAGTAAGGATGTTGATAGCTTCAACCATCTTCTGCTTAGCGAGAGTCATGTTATAACCGGTGAGAGACTCATAAGCCTCGTCAAGGGTAAGGCCGTTAAGAGTACCGTTGGACCACTTGCCATTGGACTCAGAGAAGCCGTATGCACGAAGAATAGCCTGCTTAGCCTCTGTGGTGTTACGGTAGATACCACCGTCATCAAGAGAAGAACCATTCTCGATGTCATAGAAGTACATAGTGTTAAGAAGACCGAAGCAAGGAACGGTAGAACCGGGCCAGATCTTCTCTACGATGTCGTTTCTGTTAAGAGCAAGGTTAAGTGCGTGTCTGAATTCCTGAATTGCAAGGATACCGTTGTTGTTCTCGCTTGCCTTAAGAACCTTAAGGTCGGAGAAGAGCTGCATACCATAGGTACCGGTAGTAGTTTCGTAAGTAACGTACTTAGAATCCTTGTAATCGTCATAGTTCTCTGTCTGAAGAGAAGCAGAGTCATAGTCACCGTTAAGGAAGCCCATCCAGCTTGTAGCGAACTCCTCTACCTTACGGCAGCTTACAGCGTCGATGTTGTACTGGTTCTTGTACTGTTCCATATCCCAACCGTACCAGTGCTCATTCTTAACGAGCTTATAGTGGCTACCGGACTCGAACTCAACAAGCTTATAGGGACCCCAGCTTGCAGTAGAATCGAGAGAGGAATTGTAGGTGGAAGTCCAAAGGGATGCACCCTCCTTAGGCTCATGCTTGTTAGCCTCATACTTTGCCTTGTGAACAAGAGGAAGGCTGGACATGTAGTAAGGAGCCCATACGGAGAGAGAACCGTCCTCGTTAAGGAGAGAGTAGTTTGTATCAAGGCAGATTACGATTGCGTTCTCTTCCTCGATAGCGTAGATACCAACGGTTTCCCAATCTACCTCATCACCGTAACCCATGAACTGGAATACGAAGAGGTTCCAATCGCCACCGAAGGGAGCGAAGTTCTGAGAAAGAGCCTCAATGTCAGCCATATCCTGTGCTGTAGCCTGGAATGCGCCGAATTCATTTTCCTTAGCTTCAAGTTTTACATAGATATCCTCATAATAAACGGTTTCTGTAATCTTGTTGCCGTCAGCGTCAACGTCGGGATTACCGTCGTCATCAGCGTCTACGGGTACTTCCTTAGAAACAACATACTCAGGAAGCTCAACGCCTTCACCGGTTTCACCCTCGTAAGGCTTATAGAAGTAGCCTGCAGGGCCGTATCCGTAATCATTGTAAATGAAGCCCCAGTCAGCGCCGAAGCAGTTGTTAGCAAGAGAGGTAGATATCCAAAGAGGAACCTGCTCGCCGTTAATAGTTACGTATGCGTAACCGTCCTCGCCGATGGAGTACTCGGTAAGATAGCTCTCAGCAGTGAACCATTCGGTTTCAGGATCATATACAAGCCAAGGAGCGTTCTCATAGATAGGAGCACCAGAGAAGAAGTATTCCTTGGAGTTCTTAATTCTAAGTGTATCGTAATAAGTATTACCACGGTAGTTCATGAACTTGGGGTTAAGCTGTTCCTTCATAGAATACTCGAAGTCAGCTGCTGTGATGGCTGTACCATCATCCCACTTAAGATCGTCACGAAGAGTGATCTTCCAAGCGAAACCACCTGCAGCCTTCTGCTCGTCGGTGTAGCCCCACTTAGCGTCTACAGTGGAGGTAACGTCCTCAAGCTTGGTAGCTGCGGAATAGTGAGTGGTAAATGCACCGGGAACGATAGCCTCAGCGTTGATGGAACCATCAGCGTTGTACTTATCGCCAAGGAACTTATAGTCATACTCGAAGAAGGAAGAAGCAATGTAACCCATGATCTGAGTATCATTGTTATCCTGGTAAGTAAGCTCGTTCCAGTTACTGGGCATTACGGAAGTGTAGGTGTTGTAGGTAACTGTACCGTCATCAACATCCTGACCATCCTGATAATTTTCGTCACACTTATCGCACTTGCCGTCATCATTAGCGTCAACGTGACCGTCGCACTTCTTCTTGCCGAACAAACCGCAAGATGCGAGCATGGAAACGCACATAACAACTACAAGGATGAGTGCTAAAATCTTTGTACTTTTCATGATAAAAAGTCCTTTCTGAAAAATTGTTTTTTTATATTTCGCTATGTTAAATAGTATCTATTTAACGAATAGTAAATATACAGTGTAATAAAATAAATAAATATTTATTAAAATGCTTTTTGCACCGGGCAGAAGCAAATGTCTCACCAACGGTGCAACGAATAAATATCTATCTGCTGATGCGAAAAGAAAATTGATGTGCCTATTATACAACATTCTTTTTCATTTGTCAACCCCTTTTTGAATATTTTTTTGAAAATTTGAATATTTTTTATGTTTTTCCTTCATTTTGCATCAAAAAAGTGCCATTTTTTGCAAGAATTTGACAGCCACATTCATTTTTGACAGTTTTTGACGAATATTTATGCATCACTATGCAAATATTATGCATCTGCATTTTTTGTTTAATTTTTGTGCAATTTTACCTTTTTTCAGGCTTCAGAGCCTTCAAAACACAGTTTTTAATTCTTTATTTTTGGACAATTTCAACAATTATTGTATTGTTTCTGTCAAAAAACGAAGTTTCTTGAAATCAGGATTCAGGGTCATTTCTGCTAATAATAATGAAATATATGCTATTTTTTGATGCAAGAGACATTTTTTACTGTTTTTTGTATATTTTTCCATTACTTTATGAATAATTAGTGGAAGATAAAGTATATTTTACTTGAAATTAATAAAAGAACATAGTATAATCAAGAAGAAAGAATATATAGTTACATACTATGACTAAGGAAAGGAAAGGTGTAATGAAGACTTTCTCTGAATTTGAAAGAAAAAAGGACTTCCTTGTCTGTGTTGACAGTGACGGCTGCGCTATGGACACAATGGACGTGAAGCATATTCGTTGCTTTGGCCCTTGTATGATTGAGGAATGGGGACTGCAGGAATGGCAGGAGGAGATCCTTAACCGATGGAACGACATAAATCTGTATACCATAACCCGTGGAATAAACAGATTTAAGGGTCTGGCAATGGCGCTGTGCGAGATAGACACGAAATATTGCAGTATAGATGGGGCAACCGAGCTCAGGGAGTGGACAGACTCTGCCCCCGAGCTTTCGAACGACGCACTCGAAAGGCTGGTTGAGGCAAAGCCGAGTCGCAAGGTGTTCAGAAAAGCACTCAACTGGAGCATTGCAGTGAACAACTCCATTGACAGCCTGCCGGACGAGGCAAAGCTCCCCTTCCCGATGGTTAAGGAGGCACTGGAGCTCGCTCACAGATATGCCGACGTGGCAATAGTATCAAGCGCAAACCTCAGTGCCGTGCTTGAGGAATGGGAAATGTACGGCCTTATGGAGCACGTAGACGTGGTGATGTCCCAGAACGATGGCAGTAAGGAATACTGCATCGGCAAGCTGCTTGAGCGTGGCTATAATAATAAAAAGGTAGTAATGTGTGGCGATGCACCGGGTGATCTTGCTGCATCGGAAAAAAAGGGAGTGTATTTTTACCCCATTCTCGTCCGTTCCGAGAAGGAGAGCTGGGAGGAGTTTATCTCCTCAGGACTTAGCAAATTGCTTGACGGCAGCTTTGGCAAAGAGTATCAGAGCGAAAAAATTAAAGATTTTTATAAAAATTTAGGTGAATAAAGGAGAAATTAATATGGTAAACCTTAAAGCAAAGCCCTACAACCTATCCGACACGGATATTGCATGGGTAAAGGAAACCATAGCGAAAATGAGCGACGAGGAAAAGGTTGGACAGCTCTTTTTCCAGCTTACAGCAAGTCAGGAGGAGGATTACCTCAGAGAACTGATGGATAAATACCATCTCGGTGGCTGTCGTTATAACGGTATGCCGGGTGAAAAGGTGCTTCAGCAGAACAAAATCCTGCAAAAGTATGCGAAAATACCCGTTTTTATCGCCTGCAATCCCGAGAAGGGTGGCGATGGTGTTTGCCCCGACGGAACTACCGTAGGTGCAGGAATCAAGGTTGGTGCAACCGGCAAGACCGAATATGCTAGGGCTATGGGTCTTGTATCAGGCGCACAGATTGCTGCTACAGGCTGTAACATGGCTTTCGCTCCCGTAGTGGATATTCTCTACAACCACGAGTGTGAGGAGGTTCTCTCCCGTTCCTTCGGTAACGATCATGAAAGAGTTGCCCTGATGGGTAAGGCATATATGGATGGCCTGCATCAGACCGAGGGTGTGGCTGCAACAGCAAAACACTTCCCCGGTAACGGTCAGGACTACCGTGACGCCCATATTTCAAACAACGTAAACAGCTTTGACCATGATCAGTGGATGGCAACCTACGGTCACGTATACAAGACACTGATTGATGCAGGTCTTGACGCAATTATGGGTGGACATATACTTATGCCTAACCTTATGAACGACGTAAAACCCGGTATTCGCCCCGAGGAAATCCTGCCCGCAACCCTCTGTTATGAGATTATGACTACACTTCTGCGCGACGAGCTTGGCTTTAACGGTATGGTTGTTACCGACGCCAGCCACATGGTTGGTATGACCAACAGAATGAAGCGCAAGGAAATGCTCCCCCTCTCTATCAATGCAGGCTGTGATATGTTCCTCTTCTTCAACGATCCCGACGAGGATTATAATACCATGCTTGAGGCATACAGAAACGGTGTTATCTCCGAGGAGCGCATGGAAGAGGCTCTGACACGTATTCTTGGACTCAAGGCTAAGATGGGTCTTAACAAGAAGAGCAAAGAGAAATTATGCCCTACCGGCGACGATTTGCAAACAATACTTCACAATCCCGAGTATAAAGCATATGCTCCTGCCATCAGCCGTGATGCGATCACTCTTGTAAAAAATCTTGACAAGGACGTGCTTCCCCTCTCTCCTGAGAAGACAAAGCGCATTATGATAGTTCCCATCAAGGGAGCAGAAAATCCACTTATGGCTCTCGCTACAATGGCGATGGGTGGTGGAATGCAAAGGAAGACTCCTGCAGAAAAGCTTAAGGAGCGTCTTGAAGAAAAGGGCTTTGAGGTAAGAATTTACGAGAGCCCCATAGACAAGATCAAGGCTATGATGGCAAGGGGTGAAAAGCCCAGCCTCAACCTTTACTTTGCAGGTAAGCACGCAATCTCCGACTTTGTTGCCGAGCAGGACCTTGTTATCTCGCTCTTCGACGTTATGAACGGACACCCCACCTTCGGTCTCTCTAAGGGTGGTGGAGAAATTCCCTGGTACGTTCACGAGCTTCCCGTAATTGGAATCAGTGTAAACAAGCCCACCATGCTTGCCGATTGTCCTATGCTTCGCACTTATATCAATGCATACGACTCGGCTGATTACACTATGGATGCTCTTGTTGACGCACTTGTAACCGGTGATTTCCGTGGCATCGACCCCATCGACTCATTCTGTGGTATGTGGGATACCAGAATATAACAAAAAAGGGCTGCTTCATTTAGGCATAACCGAACAAAAAAGGTAGAGGTACTCTTAAATGTGCCTCTACCATCAATATTTATCTAACCGAGAAAATCTAAGGTTGAAAACCTATTGTTTTCTCTTTTTTTATTTGAGTTTTTGTTCTATTTCTCGCTGAGGCTCGGTCACATTTCGGCTCTTGCGTCATCGACGCAATTCACTACCGAAATGCCGCTACGCTACGTTTACTCGCTCGACGTATGCCAATACGCCTCACGCTCGCAAACGAAGATTTCTGCCCTAAATCAAGCAAGCCCCGAAAGGTGCTTTGCACTAAGAATTCAGCAGTTGATGTCTTTACTATCCACAAAGCCTTGATATTGCTGAATTCTTAATGACTCAGCCCTTTTCCACATCATTATCTGCGATAATCTGTTGTTTCGTCTGTATTTTTCATATCAATCATTGCGCCGGATTTATCAAAGGTATAACGCGATATTGAACAGCTTCCACCAATTGTAAACGCGCTTGTGGCAGGCGAGTAAAAGCTGGATACAAAGCTTTCCACATCCCACACAATATTTCGTTCCTCGTTATAAGTAAGCTTGCCACCGAGCGAGCCTTCCACCGATTGAAGCTCCTCTGTAGAATTTGTCTCAGGGTTATAAACCAGCAGCTTTGCCGTATAATTTTCGCTAAGCATAGGAGTAAGCTCCTCGCTTGAAATAATTACGATTTTATTATCAAACAGATAATTAAGTACCCTTGCAACCTCATATCTTCCACCGGCACTATCGCTTTCGTCCTCAAGACGTGGCGTAGCGTATGCAGAGATATACAGCTTTCCATCAAGCTCCTTCATATCGGTAAAATATGTGTAGCTGTTCTCTGTGGCATAAGTGAAGCTATTCGTTACGTTGCCCTTGTAATCAATAATTACAAAATTATCAGGTCGGTTTTTCTTGATGTCATTAAGTCTTATGGCATATCCACCTTTAAAATAGGTGACGTCAAGAATGCCGTTGTTAGTCGCTTCAATTACTTTAAAATGGGTTTTCTCACCGTCCGATGAGTAGTGCGTTAAGGCAAGACCACCGTAGCCGCCACGACTGAACACGGCATAGCTTCCGTCAGAATTCTCAAGAACCTTTGAGATAACTTCATTTGTATATCCATTGTCAAACTTATTATTCCACAGAAGCGTTCCGTTATCATCAAACTTTGCTATCCACGCCTCGCGAGGCGACTTGTCAAAATCTGTTTCGCCAAAAACAATAACACCGTCGGAAAGCGCCTTAAGTCCGTAAACGTAAAATTCCGGCACAGGTGCACTCCAGACAAACGTATCGCCATCAAGTCGTTCAACGTAGCATTTATCAAAAATTATCCTGCCGTCCTCATCTGTTTTATACTCGGAACGATATTTATATTCACCTGTTTCCCATTCGTTCCATACCTGCTCATACTTATCATCATCAGATGGCAGAAAACGATCGATATATTCACATGATGTTAAGACGAGCATGCATATCAAGGTAAGCAGCGTCAGGATCAGTGATAACTTTTTCATTAATCTTCCTCCATATATTTATTTTACTCTCCAAAACTATTATATCAACAAGCAAATGAGTTGTCAATTAGTTATTTGTAGCGCGTTATTTTATCCTTTTAATTGGGAATAACATATAGCTCTTTCCATGGGTACAAATTTTTGAACTATGGGTGCATCTTCCTACAATGGTTTGCACCTATTTTTAGTTCGATAAATTGGAATTTGTAATGCTGTTAAGCGCAGTTATCTACCTAATAGTTGTTCGAGTGTGGGAGTTATCGTATTTGTAAGCACCTCGTATCCTGCGGATGTTAAGTGACCGCCATCGCTCGTATATTCTGCATATATTTCACCTGTTTCAAGATTCAAAAGCGGAGAATACAGATCGACAAATTCGTATCCGTATTTTTCTGACAGGAGCTTAATTTTAACGTTGTTATAAGCTGCTTTTTGATTATTTTTGCCCCATTCCTGACTCATAGATGTAAGAGATAGCAA
>JAFTON010000039.1 GCA_017463765.1 Clostridia bacterium
TGTAGATGGTTGCACTATTATTTCAAGCGACGCTTATGGAGCTAATTATGACACTTCCGAAGCAACTCTAAGTTATTGTCAGAAAACATTATATACCCCCGGATTTGGAGATGGTATACTTATCTCTGATAGAAATAGTGGCTATACCCTTAATAGTGTTACCGTTAAGAATACTAAGTTTATCCATGAAGGTGATAATGTTATTGGTGCTTTCGGTCTGCGTGTTGTTGACTGCGCTGCAGATGGCGATGATACTCAGGCGATTATTACACTTGAGAATCTTAGTTTCTCTGATAATCTTTCCGGAAGAACAGTTACTGTTTGTGGTGAATACAGCGAGGAGAATTGGATAACTTCCGAGTATGAATGCAAGTGGATTATCTCTGCTGAGTAAATTGTCATAATGTCTCTACCTACCACTTGAGGTGCAGATATAATTTAATTTGATCTTTATAGCTGACGGGCTATTTAGATAAATGTTTTTTCCTTAAAAAAGACCTCGAGAGAGGCAACTCTCTCGGGGTTGACATAGATGATATTTTATGCCTTCCATTCGCACGAAGGCAAAACGGCTCTGCCGTAACGTGAGGCGTGCGTTGCCTCTCTTAAAACGCAAAAGTGACTATACGTCACGTCGAAATTCAATAAATAACTGCCCTTGTCACAGTATTACTAAGGCTCTTGTGACAGGGGCAATTATTTTTGCAACTCGCTTGATTTTTCGGCATCCCAATGCTACTTCAGCCTTCCCCTTGGGGAAGGTGGCATTAGAGCGTAGCGATAATGACGGATGAGGTAAAACCAAAGCGTTAGATAAGTACTACCTCATCCGACCTTCTTGGATAAACCTCGAAGCCCACCTTCCCCAAGGGGAAGGCTAACCCTTCCATCACGCTACGCGTGCCACCTCCCCTGAAAGTGGAGGCTCATTTCTACTGCTTCGTCCACCACTTAAAAAAAGAAAAAATAAAGATAAAAACGCAAAAAAACATATCAAAAAAATGATATAAAAAACAAAGTGATTTTTGCCGGGGTAAAAGATCTGCTGCATGGATTTGAAGCTTGAAAAGTAAAAATATAAATGTAAGAAAAAGCATAAAACAAGGAATAACAGGGTCGGAAAGAGGAAAATTTCGTGTAAACTAATATTTACTTTATCAAAAAACGACTTTTTCAGGCTTTTTAAACCAATGATTCGAGAAAATCACCGAAAAATTCGAAAAAATCACTAAAAATTCAACAAAAACGAGGTAAAATTCAAAAAAATCAAACTTTTTTAAAAAATGAAAAGCTTTAAAAAACTTTCCCCAAACTTTTCTCAAAAAAATGCTCGATTTTCAAAACAGCTTTTTTGACTGAAAACGCCATTTTCAGTGCCTTTTGGACATGGCTCGGAGCTTTTCAGATTTGCTTTGCTTTTATACTGCGCCGTAACCTCTTTTGCTTTGCTTTTTTAAGCAGATTAATCGACTGATCTTGTAGAAGCTTTCATTTTGTATCTTAATTTTTTTGATATGCTTTTTGCGTCTTATTTTTCGTGTTATTAATGCAATGAGAATGTAAAAAAAAAGACAGAGAACGTAGCATTCTCTGTCCTTTCCGAGTGTGTAAAATGTTGACTTCTCAGGGCTGATATTCCTATACAGCCAATACACGGCTCGGCTTTTTATTTTTCTTTTTTTCTGCTCCTGATAAGCTTGTCAAGAGCGTCTGCGATCGAATAGTATATAGGTATGGTTATAAAGATAATCCAGGAGGGATGCCAATTGTCAAGATACAGTCCGAAATACAGATAGAGAAATGCCATCAGTATGGGATATCCACCGAATTCGGAAAATCTACGTGCATATATAGCCTCGACAAGAGTGTAGTAAATCGGAATGGTGATGAAAATTATCCAGGAATGCGCCCAGCCACCACATATGTTATAGAATCCGAAAATCAGATAAGCCACTGTGCAGATTACAGCGTAGGGAACCTCGAGCCAGAATTTTGTTTTTGTTTTTTTGCTCTCCTCTACCTTTATCTTAACGTGACCGTCTGTGTCTATAATGATGCCGTGTGACTTATCCTCATCGGATTCATCATCCGATAATGACTTTTTGCTTTCAATCCTGATGCCACTTAACCCGATCTTTACCGTCTCGCCGTCCTCGTCCTCAACCAGAATGCAGGAGGGATTTACCGTAACTCTGTTGCCACCCTCCTCGACGGTGAATATTGAATCGCCATCGGCTTCGGTGCCGGTATACTCGTTATCACTTTCGTCTTTTTTCTCGGATTTATTCTCACCGTCAACCTTCGCCTCTTCATTTTCGCTTGACCTTTCTCCGTAGATAAGCTCGTCGAGAGACAGGCCGTATATCTTCGCAAGGGCGATAAGGTTATCTGTATCGGGGCTCGCCTCGCTTCTTTCCCACTTGGACACTGCCTGGCGTGAAACTCCAAGCTTCTCGGCAAGCTCCTCCTGGGATAAGTTGTGTTTCTTTCTTAATTCATATAATCTGTTTGCTGTTTCAAGTGTCATAAGCTTTCCTTCCTTCTTTTGATTTCATGATGAATTATATCAAAAGTCACAAACCGATACAATACATTTTAGTTTTCAAATCACAAAAAAGCTCGCAACTTAGGGTTGCATTTTTATTAAACTTAGAAAAAATATGTTGAAAATATGCAAAATATAAACAATTATTTTCATTATTATATCAAAAAACCAATTAGCGTGACCGAAGAAAAGCTTCTGCAGCCTTCAAAATCTTTTTTGTATCCTCAAAGGTTAAGGCTTTGATGGCATCTTCATACGGGAGGAAAAACGCCTCCTTTACTTCGTTTGCCTGGGGTGTAAGCTTGCCCGAAAGGCATTTACCGAGAAAATAAACCACCTGCTTTTTTGTGTTTTCTTTTCGGGGCAGGCTGTATGATATCTCCTGCCTGAAGCCCTCGAGATGCTCAACGGTCAGGTTGGTTTCTTCCTTAAGCTCGCGTATCGCAGTTTCTATTTCGCTTTCACCCTGCTCGGTATGCCCCTTCGGAAAGCCCACGTCACCGTTTATGGATTTTATCAGCAGATATTCTTTTTCACTTCCTATCTGCCTGTAGGCAACAAAGCCACATGATTTTTCGTATTCCATTTTTTGTTTCCTTTTCAGTTCCTGATAACTTCAGCGTATAATTAATATTCCTTTCATAAGCTCCGAGTCGTTATGAAAGGCGTAAATTTTCTTGATTTCATCCTCGGTGCATTCGACAAGGAGCTTGCTTTCCCAAAAGCTCCGGTAATACGGCAAATGCAGGAAAAACGGCAGATGCGTTGGCTTTTCAGATCAATGAGAGATGATAAACTTTTTTGTAGTGGGGTTAAAGCAGAGGAACAGCATCGGGGCAAGTGATATAAAGCTTCCTGCGGCAAAAATTATATAAAGTGGGAATACGTCGCCAAGCAGGCCGTATATCACTGCCGAAATTGCCGTGCCGCCAACAGATGCCGACTGAATGAATCCAAGTATTGCGCTTCTGTTTTCTTCGGGAAGCGCAAGCATCAGCGAGGCGTTGAATACCGTGTTGCCCGCAGTGTTGAAGAAAGCACCAAGGAAGGCAAAAATGCACATCGAAACGAAGCTATTTGACAGATAACCGATAATTAAAAACACCTCTGCAAAGGTAAATCCTATTGCCATAATCCAAAAACGCAGTTTTGCAGGGAGCTTAATTGATCCGAGTAAAATAACGCAGAGAAGCGACGCCGCAGTCCAGATAGACATAAGATAGCCATACATATCAACGGTGAAGCTCTTTTCGAGGCAGAATGGAAGCATCAAAGTAAATGCTCCTGCGCTTAGCAGGTTAAGTATCAGGGCACAGGGTACGAACAATTTCAGACAAGGCTCTGAGAAGATCGTACCGATAGCCGATTTCGTGTCATGCAAAATTCTCTTTACTGTAATTTCTTCGCCTTGGTTTATAGTTTTCGGTACGGTAACAAACAGTTCACTGATAGCAGAGTAGAGATTGCTGAGTCCGTTTATAATTATTATCAAAGGCACACCGAAGAACGCTACCATTACACCACTGAATGCCGTTCCCACCAGACTGATAAGCGAGGATGCACCGGAAAAGATGGACTGACCTCTGACCAGATCGTCACGGGGAGTTATATCAAGCATCAACGAGCTTGATGCAGGTGAATAAAACACGCTGCCGAGAGCAGCAAGAAACGCAGCTATCAACACCATAGGCACGTTCAGCTTTTCGGTGTAGGCAAGTATACCGATGAAAAGCATGATCACACCTTGTAAAAGGTCCATGCCTACCATCACCCACTTGCGACTTAATTTATCTACAATACTGCCGCTGAAAGGGGATAGAAACATAGTAACGAACATCGATATAGAGGACATTATACCCATCAGACTGTTAGAGCCTGTCTGCTCATATACCCAATAGCCGATAGCAACGCTGTACATCAGATCGCCAATAGTGCTGACCGAGCTACCCTGCAGGAGCAAAATAAAATCTTTATTCCATAGTTTTTTTTGCATTACTTTTTCCTTTCGCCACGGTTTTTTCCGGAAGTACCAACATTTTACACTATATGCGAGGTTTTGTTAATAGCCTGACGGTTGTTTTTGTTTAGCCAATAATAACCTAAATTGAACACGTCTTAAAAGACATATTTTGTGTATGATTTTGCCGAAAATTCTTGCAATATCCGCATATTACTTCAAATTTTCGACTCATCCTACGCAAAATCTGTTCTTTTAAGATTCGTAGAACTAAAAGCCTAAATAAATTTGATGGATTTTTGGGCAAGTGAGCGAAGTCAAGTGCGGACTTTACAAGCGAGCTTGCACGAAAAGACGCTAATTTTTTCGGTTTTTAGCGTATTCGATTTAGGTTGTTATTGGCTAGCCATAAGGTAATCGAACCCATAAGCCATACGGCAATAAATTTTAGTGTCTTTTTAAGGCTTTCGCCTTGTAAAGTCCACACTTGACTACAGCAAAATCCTAAAAAATCCATCAAAAATTTATTTGCCCTATGGTGCGAAGCAGTTTTAAAAGAATAGATTTTTTCATAATCAAGCCGATTTTTTTGAGGAATATGTGGATATTTAAGAAAAAATTGGCGATAAGTAGGGAGAAATTTATCTTTTAAAACCTTGTTGGTTCGATTACCTTATGGCTAACTATTCGTTGATTTTATTGATTTTTGAAAGCTTTTTCATCTACTCGCAACGTGGGACATCACTTTTTGCCTGACCAAAACTCAGTCAACTCTTGATTCAGCGTCTTTGAATCACCGATAAACTTTACTCCCTCCCAGAGCTTCGGCAGACTTTTCCTATAGATCGGGTCGTCAAAACGGTCGTCGATAAGCACGATAACGCCACGGTCGTCCTCTCGTCTGATAACTCGTCCTGCTGCCTGGAACACCCTGTTCATACCGGGATAGATATAGGCGTACTGCTTGCCCTCCTCATATTTATCCTGATAGTAGGCAGAGATTGCCTCTCTCTCATAGGACAGGGCAGGCATACCAATTCCGACGATCACGGCTCCGATAAGCGAGTCTCCTGCAAGGTCAACCCCCTCGGAGTATATTCCACCCATAACGCAGAAGGCGATAAGATAGCTCGAGTCCTCTTTTTTAAACTCTCCGAGAAATTCCTCTCGCTCCTTTGCCGTCATATCGGGACGCTGGGAAATAACCCTGATCTTCGGGTATTTTGCCATAAACAGCTTGGCTAAAGCCTCGGAGTAGGCGAGGGAAGGGGAGAATACCATATAATTACCCCTCTTTGCAGATACGGTTGCAGCAACGGCACGGCATACTGCCATAAGGGTGTCCTCTCGCTCTGAATAGCGTGTGCTGATCTTATCCATAATGCATACCGAAAGCTGAGAGGGATCGAAGGGCGAGTTTACCTCGAGAATTTCGTCGGATCTTTCGCCACCAAGAACAGAGCGATAGTAGTCCAGAGGGGATAGGGTGGCAGAGAACAGCACTGCACCGTGACCCTTATTAAGACAGCGACGGATAACCGGCGAGGTGTCAAGGCAATACAGCTTTACCCTGATATTGCCGTCATCATAAAAGATAAACATCTTATACGCCGAGTCGAATCTCGCCATAATATCGGTAAATTTCTTGTTTTTATAGTAATAGCTGCGAAGATATGCAAGGCGCTCCTCGCTCTCATCATCTGTTGCAGACTGATTAATAAATATTTCCTCCTCAACAACCTTCATAATCTCGTCGAAGAGGGAATACATTCGTGAAGGAATTTCGGAGAGCGTTGCAGCACCGTACATTCTGCCTTCCTTATCTGCACGCAGCTCACCCGAAAGATAGGGCATCAGCAGATCCGAGAGCAGAGTTGAAGCCGTCCTTGCAAGCTTTTTGGTAGCAGAAAGCGAGCCGAGAATCTCCGTCTCACAGGGTGCGTAAAGCTCGGAAAGAGACATTTCTGCAGAATACATCTCTCTTGCACGCTCATGCAGGTTGTGCGCCTCGTCGATAAGGAAGGCGTATTTGCCACCTTTCGTAAAGAAACGCTTTATATAAACCACCGGGTCGAACAGGTAGTTGAAGTCACATATAACAACGTCGCAAAGCTCGGCGTAGGTTAAGGAAAGCTCATAAGGACAGATTGCATATTCGTCTGCGATAGCTCGGATATCCTCCTTGTCCACCACCGTTTTTTTCATTTTCGAGAGGGCGAGAGCAGCCTCTGCGATCTTGTTGCATGCGCTCCTCCTGCACATTTTTCTCGACTTACGGCACAGGTGACGCTCGGCACAGATTTTCTCCTTTGCAGTAAGGACTACGCCACGGATAATCGCGCCCGACTCTGCCATAAGGTTAAGGCAATCCTTGGCTGCCTCCTTCGTCGTGGTCTTTGGCGTCAGATAGAACACCTTCTCAACCCGTCCGTCACCAAGCGCGCGCAGGGCAGGATAGAGTGCCGAAACCGTCTTTCCCGTACCGGTAGGAGCAGTTGCGTAAAGGCAGCCCCCACGGGAGATGGTTCGGTATGCACCTCTGACAAACTCGCTCTGTCCCTCACGAATATGGTTGTAGGGAAACTTCATCTTCTTCATTGAGGGCAGTCGCTCGGTCACTCGCTCAACCTCGGGAGAAGCGAATATTCCCACAGCCACAAGGCATTTAGTGAAGAATCCTTCGAGTCTTTTCTTGCTTACAATCTCGGTTTTTTCAACAAGCTCACCACTTGCCTCTCCGAGATAAACAAAGCGTATGCTGACCGAGTTGAGACCTCTTTCTCTTGCGACCATATATGCAGTAACAAAGCCCTCACCACGAATCTCGGCAACCTCGTTTTTCTTCGGGCGACGGGGATTGGATTCGATAGCTCTGGCAATGCATATCTCGTTTCCCGAAATACCGTCAACCCTGCCCGAGAGCCTGAACACCCATTCTCCACTGATGAAACGGTGTTCGATTTTCTCGCTCTGCAGCCCACCCGTAAGACCTGATAATCTTGCCGATGCAACGGGACTTACCAATGGCTCGTCCTCGTCATAGGAGACCGAGGCAGAGATTCCACGCCTTGCGATCGAAACAAATTCGCTTACCGTAATATTGATGATTTTGCTTTCGGCATCATATCTCATACCGTCACCTCCTTTTATAATAAAAATATTTTATCATATTAGTAAAATAAAGTCAATAGAAAAGGGGCTTGTTTGATTTAGAGCAGAAATCTTCGTTTGCGAGCGTGAGGCGTATTGGCATACGTCGAGTGAGTAAACGGAGATAGAACAAAAACTCAAATAAAAAGGAGAAAACCATAGGTTTTCAACCTTAGATTTTCTCGGTTAGATAAATATTGATGGTAGAGGCACATTTAAGAGTACCTCTACCTTTTTTGTTCGGTTATGCCTAAATAAAGCAGCCCCAATAGATTATAAATAATTCGGTTTATACCTTCTCAACAAAGCTTTCGAGTATTCTCGCCTTTGCCTCAAGCCAGCCGGACTTGTCATCCTTTGAAAATCTGTAGCCGTCGAGCATTCCCTTGAAGCCCACTATCGGAAGCGCAGAAAGCTTCACAATGCCGTCAATCACGGTGGAAAGCGTCATATTCTCCTTTGCCGTCAGTATGACCGATACGGTAAAGATCATGCATAGCGTGGTTGGTATAAGCGATACCAGCGCGTCGAATATTTTACGGTGCTTCGGATTGGTAAGCTCGCTTCTTCCCCCTGCGTGAGAGCCCGACATAAGCACCGAGGGTGTCAGCTTTACTGCCTTCATTCTCTCTGCCTTTTTAAAGGCACGTCTTGCCCGTGGGGGAAATCTTTTTCCCGAACGGAAGTCCGAGAGATCACCTGCCGAATAGCCCATCTCTCCAAGATATTGCATACGTCTGAACTCCAGCTCGCGCCCCGAGTATTCAAGGCAGAATGCCCTTAGCGAGTCGATAAGCTCAGGCGTTATCCTCGCCCTTACCTCACTGTATCTTTTGCTTGCAAGCAGAAATGCTTCGCTCCCCTCGCCCTCGCGCTCTCCTGCATCCTCCAGAGAAAAATACATCAGATAGGAGGATATGAGCATCACTGCCAGGGTGGTAGTAAAGCTCTCGCCCGTCAGGTCGGAGAAGGTCATGTCGGTGAAGGTAACAAGCACCGCGATAACCAGTGTGATAATCGCAACTATTTTACCTGCGTTGGCGATAACATAGGAATAGCCCCCTTTTATCATACCACCAAGCTCAAGCAGATCGCTCATATTCTCCTTTTTCATTATTCCTCCTTACCCATCCTTCTTTTTGCAATATAAAAGCAGAGTGCTCCTGCCAGATTACCTACAAAGCCTGCAAAGGAAATCACCGTCATCTGATCGGCAATGCGTGACAGACCGAAGAACAGCAGAAACAGCACCAGCCATAAAAGATAGGAGCTGTAGCTCTCAAGCCTCTGACGTATAAATTTATATAGAGGTATCATACACAGCGCCAGAAGCAGTGCCACACCACCTGCAATGCAGTATTCGTATCCTACGCTTTTCCATAACGGAAAATACATAAGCGTGCAGACGGCAGGAGGCAGAATACACAGCATAAAACCGAGAATATGTAAACCAAAGGTTACAAATACATTAGTTTTCCTCGCTCGACTCATAGTTTTTCAGTGCCTCTCTCATCTCAGAAATTTTCTCTCCTACCTCGTCCTTCTGATACTGGGGCAGAGCAGAGGTCATAAATATGGCGTAAAGCATATCTATCTGACTTGTAAGGATAATCCTTGTAGCCTCTCTGTCGCGGCAGATACTGTCAAAGCTATCGTACTGCCACTTCATTTTTGTAAGCTCGCCTTGTATATTATCTACAACGGCGCTGATCTCCTTAAGCTTTGCGTCGGTCATCTCCTTGCTGCTCTCGCCCTCTGCCTTAACACCGTCTATTGCAGTCTTAAGCTTTGCAGTAGCCTCACGGAGCAGAGGCAGCAGTCCACTCTTGTAGCCCACACCGACCACCAGTGTACCGATAAAGGCGAGAACCGAAAATATCTTGTCCGCGTTGCTCTCTACAAGGCAATATATCTCCTCGAAGAGATTTTCTTCGTAATCCCCACTTTCGTTTGGGTTTTCACCGGTATTCTGGGGTTTTTCGCCACCGCTTTCGGTTTCTTCCTCCTTTTCTGTTCCCTTTTCCTCTTCAAAATGGGAATTTTCCCCACAGTTTTCGGTTTTTTCCCCCTCTGCGTCGGGGTCCCGGGCTTCGGTGACACTCTCCTCCGGGCTTTCGGAATCTATGGGCTTTTCTCCCACCTCATCCCCCTCGGCAGCAGCACCTGCGCCTATTCCAAGCAGAATAGTCAGGGCGATAAGCAGTGCCGCCAGGGTCTTAATAAATGCGTTTTTCTTGTTTTTTATCATTTCTTCCTTTCCGTCAGGGCATTGCGCTGAAAAGGCTGCTGCCCGTGACCTTTTTCGTTAATTCGTCAAGTCTTTTTTCAAGGCTGTCCACACGCTCGCAAAGCCTTCTTTCGCGAAGCGATAGTCTTGTGATATAGCTTCTGTCGGGCTCCACGAGAGAAATAACTCCGTGAAGCACTCTTATTTTCGGCAGATCTATCGTACGGTCGGTAAGGATCAGGTGGGGAATATATTCTCCGTTTTCTATATTAACGGTGCTTACCGTACATTCCCGTCCCGTTATTCTTACCGTCTGATTGGCGAGAGATATATATCCGTCATACAGAGTGGGAAACTCAAAGCTCAGAGTGCCACCCTCCTCACCGTCGAAGGATACGAGCTCGGCTTCATATCCGAAAAGCTCAATATTTATTTTGCTCATTCTTAATTTCCTTTCTTTTGACTTTTATTGTCGGTTTTACCGGGACGGTATTCGATACGGTCTATTCCGAAGGGCGAGGCAAAGCTGTCTGTAAGGATACAAAGCTGCATTCTCTCTCCTGCTCTTGCCCTGTCGGGAAGGCATACTGTAGAAAAATGCTTTGTTGAGCAGTGCTCCGACTCTGCAGGAGAGCTACCAACGGTGTCGGTTTCGCTCTTTATCCCGATCCTTTCCTCTGCCTGTTGCCTGAGCTTCTTAAGGCTGATTTTTCTGTCCGAGGTCTTTATTCCGTCGGTTGCCTCCACAAGCCTTATCTCACCGTCAGACAGAGCCTTAAGCCTTAGGCTCACCGAGCTTGTAAGACGGCCACTCTCCCTTGTGGGAAGCTGCTCTCTCGGCCTTGTAATCACCACGCAGCGCGCTGCATGTCCTGCGAAGGAATAATAATAGGGGTGTATTCTGTCCTTTGTGAAGTATTCCTCGCCGTCGGTTGAGCTTACGCAGGGCTCGGTCGGGGGTGAAGCTCCACGCATGTCGTTATTAAACAGATAAATAGCGTTGTGAGCGCAGAACCACATAAGACCGTCGAGGCAGCAAAGCTTGCCTGCCGGGTGAAAAATACCACCCTGAAGCTCCTGTGTGGGATAGACCGAGTAACGCATATCACCCTCAACCGAGTAGTAGGCAAGGCTGCCGTCCTCTTTGCCGTAGCTGTATATTTCGCCCACTGCCTTTTCATTTGGTTTTGGATGCACCCGACAGCCCTTATCGGCATAGCTACGGTATCGGTAGACCCGTCTGTCATTTTCGTAGCCACCTACCTGACGTATCAGATACCAGCCGTAGCCATTTTTCTCTCTCGGGTCGGCAAGGTAGATTTTCTCACCGTAAAAGATTACAATATAGCCGAGCCAGAGCTGAAGCTTTATTCTTCTGCGATCCTCGCTCGACAGCAGACGGTTCATTTTTTCGGAGTGATATTTTATCACCACCTCGCCATCCTTTCCCGGCATGTATAACGAGGTAAGCCCACCGTCTGTCATAAATATCAGCTCGCGACCGAGCATCAGGGCGTTTGAGTGTATGCCCTGTCGGTTGATAATCCTGACTATCGGATATCCCTCCCCGTCAGAGCTGTGACAGACAATGCAGCCCTCGCTGAATACGGTAAGCCTGCCGTCATAGGCAATAAGCGAGAGAATATTTCCATCGGCTTTTGTGGTAATCTGCTTGTTGAAGCTTATTTCACCCTGAAAAACAGGCTCGGAGTAGTAGATAATACCCTCGTATAAGGGGTTGCCCGACAGAAATATTCTGTCCTCATACATAGTGGCACAGCTACAGCCTGCAAGCTCCTCACGGTTGCTTATCAGCCCTGCCACCCCCTCGGTGTTTACCGAGATAAGACTCTCACCGTCGCTTATAAGGCACAGCCTTCCGAGTGGCATTGTAATGCTATCGCAGTCTCTGAGAGAAAATATTTTCTTAAGTGGCAGCCCCACGTTTCTTTCCTTTACCAAGCCGAAATACAGTCCACCACCGGAATGGATAATGATAGCTGCCTCATCACCACTGCCAATCAGGCAGAAGGAGTGTATCACCTCCCGGACTTTTGCAGCCCTTCTGTAGCCCACAATGCTTTCAAGGGCGTCCGAGTCACCACCGTAGTCTATATACATATTTTCAAGATAGACAACGCCACCCTCGTTATCGGGATCCATACCCCGAAGCTCGGGGTATGGAATAATTTCATTATAATTATTTCTGTTTTTCATCTGCTATGCCCATCCGTCAGTGTTGATATATTCGGGGTTTACGGTAGTGTAGGTTGTGTTGGTCATTCTCTCGACGCCCTCCTTGTACAGTGTCTCGTAACGTTCTGCAAGACTCGTATCTATAAAATACCAATAGTTTGAAGCCGTAAGCAAGATGAGCAGGTACAGATATTCATCGGTTACATCAATGACCTGCGACTCTGAAGTGCCTGCCAGAAGGGTGGGAAGTCTACGGTATGTGATTTTTAATTCGCCACTGTATTTCTCGGGCAGCTCAACCTTTCCGTCATAGAGCTTACAGCCATCAATAGGATTACCCTTAAGGTCGGTTGGCAGAGATACGAAGGATAAAAAATCCTTCCTCGTTTGCTTAAGATCAACTGTCCAGGGCACACCCTCCTCGGGAATATCCGACATGTTGGCAGATAAAAGATCGTCATATACGGCAAAGTTGTATATGGTGAAGGAAAAGCTGCCCCAGAAGGCAATAGTGCCACCGTAGGAGACAAAGCCCTTTATAACCTTAGCCTCATATGGACTTTCCACGTCAAAGGTGTGTACGTTGTCACCGTCGGTTATCATATACTTACCACGGCCGTGAAAGCGCAGGCTGAATGCAGCGCCGTTAAGTGGAAATTCATAAACCTGACCGTTCTTGCAGAAGATTTCCTTCTGATAGAATATGGGCTTGACAGACCTGCGAGCAATTTTTATCTCCCTGGTTATGGGAAAATCGGTGTAAATCCTTCTCAGCCCACGGTTTACCGAATTGATAAATAGCTCGGCATCGTCAATCGTCATGCTGTTACCAAGTTTCTCTACTGTGGCTTTGAAAGTGCTGAGTATCAATTCCCGTCACCTCTTCACCTGTAGCTTATCAGAGGGCTGCTGCGCTTGATACGGCAGCGGCAGAGTCTACTGCGAGGAGAATATGCTTGTAGCTACCGAAGCCTACGCCGAAACGGCATCTTCCGTTCCAGATATAGTTACCGGTGTGATTATCCACCCAGTTGGTAACGGTGAGAGGCACACGGTTGAAGAACATATTGCCGCACAGATTCTTGTTAGCCTCGCTGGACATAACCATAATTCTCATATCGGTGGGCTGCCAGGAGGGAAGCACGACAACGTTCCAGTTACCGTAGTGAAGGTTGATATCGTTGTAGCCGTTGCCGAGAGAGCCGTCAGAGCCACATACCTTCTTTACAATGGACTCAAGCTTGGGGTTGTTGCCGGGAATGATGATTGTGTCGGCAGTGTAGCCAAGCGCCTCGCCGTTCTCGTCACGCATATTACGAAGCTTGCCTACAAGGTTATAGAGAGACTCCTCAAAGATATCGGTGCTGTAAACTCTCGCGTTGTTTGTGGTCTTGCCGAAAAGGTCTCCCCAGAAGTAGTTGTCCTGAGTGCCCGAAACCGAATCAGCCGAGCCCCAGGCGTGACCCTTGGCGAACAGAGGCTTGCCGTCTGCAGTGGTAAGGTCCACCGTTGCGCCTGCATAATCGGTAGAGCTTGCCGTAGCTGCGATAAGAGCCTTTTCACAGATCTTGTTGATGGTCTTATAGTAGGCACGTGCAAAGTTTTCTGCCCTGTGCTTCGCATCCTGAGCAATACCGTAGTTTGCGTCCTCCATCATCTCGGCGCTGATAACGAACTCCTTCATAAACTGAATGTGCTCGATAAACTTCTGGTAGCTCTCCAGAGTGGTATCCTGAGGAGCAGCATCGCCCTCGGGGGTTGCCTGGAATACGCCGAACTCGTTGCCACCGACTATGGTTTCACCGAATCTGGTACTCTTTTCTACGTTGAAGAGCGCATCGCAGATGCCACCCTTCTTGGTAAGAATATCGCTCTCATGCTCGATTATCATTTTAATAGGTGTCTCGAGCTTACCTATTGCGGCGTCATGTACGCCACCACTTTTTGAATAAATTATCATGTGTTATCCTTCTTTCTTTTTATTTTGTTACTCTTTTATAGAGTCTTTGAATCTCGGCGTCGTCAATGTCGCCGAATATCTCGCGTATTTCTGCCATCTGGCTTTTTGACAGTGCACCCTGTGGAATTTTTGCCACCCTCGGTACGCTGGAGGTAAGATGTGCCTTGTTGCTGTTCTCTGTGGTCGCAACCTGGGTGGGCTCTTCGCTTCGGTCTGATTTCTCTACAACCGACTTATCCGAGGATAATTCACCCTCCGAGCCCGAAACACTCACCTCCGGAGAATTTTCATTCTGCATTCTGCCTTCTGCATTCTGCATTTCACATTCTGCATTCTGCATTTCACATTCTGCATTCTGCATTTCACTTTCCTCCCTTGCTTCTGAGGTCGCCTCCGACAATTTTTCTGCCCTTCGGCTCATTATTTTGCTTATTGGGTGCAGTAATTTTTTTAGTAGAGAGGTCTGCATATACGCCCTTTTCCTTTTTCTTCATTATTTGTTTCCTTTCGATTGGTTTATTTGTGTCTTTGCTTCTGAGGGAATTTCTTCCTCTCCGATCCCACCCTCACGGTTGACAATATCCTGGAAAAACTCTACGTTCTCTCTTGCGTAAGGGAAGTGTGCCTTGTCCTGCAGCTGCCAATAGCGCATCAGGGTTGTGGGGCTTGTTTTGTCTCCCAGAGTACCTCTTTCAAGGTTGTTAAGGTTTATCTCCCAGAGTGCCTCGCTCTGATACTGTGCGTCGGCGTTGTTGTCCACGGTGAAAAGATAGGAGTCATCGTAGTAGTATTTTCCGTATTTGTCCCGTTCGATAAAGTCGTAACGGTTGAACTCGGTGAAGTGCATTCTGCCGTAGGTATCACGGTATGCAAACCTACGCGGCTCATCGGCAAAGGCAAGGTAGTGCTTGAAAATTATCTCGTATATCTTACAGTATGCCAGATGCTTCATGCGCTTCTTGGTTTCAAGTCGGCTTGACGCTCTCGCAATCTTAAGCTGCCTTGCATATCCCGATTCGGAGGTGGTGGCGTCAAGGCCCTGGAGCGCATCCGAAATACCCAGCACACGCTTTGCCTGGTCGTACAGACGGTCTGCCTCCTTTATATCCTGCGAGATATCGGGGGTGGTGTCGATCTTGCCGTAGCTGTCTATGCTCTCACCGGGACGGGTCTTGATTATCTGACCGAACACCGCGTTAGACAGCGTTATTGCCGTTCCCTCAGGCATTATGGGTGTCACCCCTGCGCGAAGCAGCTTCTGCAGTATTCGGGACTCCACCTTGTTTATAGCCTGCTGCTGAGGTCTGATTCTCTCGCAGTCCGAGCCACCGAGCAGGGTCATGTCGCTAAGGGTGTTCTTTCTTATTACGATAGGGAAGCTCTTCGGAACGTAGTAGGGAATTTCAACCGTCCTTCCGTCATCAAGGGTGATTTTTTCGAGCTCCAGATCTATATTCTCGGGCTTCGGCTTCTCGCAGGCACAGAACTTCGCGTTCTTTCCGCATTCATGGCAGACGGTAAGCTTCCTTTTGTAATAATTTGGGATGTCGCATAGCGCAAGGTCACCGGAAAAGACGAATTTTCCCACCTGACCCATCTCATCTTTATAAAATGTGACGATAATCGCCACTGCGTCACCAAGGGGATCGTCAACATCTGCCAGGTATTCGCATTCTGCCAGCGACAGCTTTTCTTCGCTTATACCGTATTTTGTGACAAGCTCGCCCCTTGTGGTGGTAAAGTGGAGGAAGCAGTATTCCATATCCTCCACCGATTCGATAGAGGGCTGTGGAATAAAGTCGAGTGGCGAGAGAAGATGTACTCTCACGCTTCCTTCACCTGCGTTATCGGTCTGGGAGGCGTCCCATTCGATATAGAACACGCTGCCACCGTAAATATAGGTGTATCTCTCGTCACGGTCGTTAAGCTCCTCGAAGGGAAGCCTGCTCCTTAGGGCAGTGCTAAGACGCTCAATAGCTCTTGCATTCTGATCGCGAAGGGTGCTGTAGCAGCTTGTATCTACCTTCGGCATGGGAATATCGGCGTTGATCTCGCTTTCAATTACCTCGTAGGTGATGTTTCTCACCACGCTCGCCCTTTCGGTAGAGCCGTCGATCTCGTCAGAGCCCAGATACTGATCCATATGGCGACAGAGCCTCTCACGGTTAGCCTCGGCAGCAATCACGGCAGATGAATACAGCTCCTTGAATTTTTCAAGTCTTGTTTTTGTTTGTTTGGTTATGTTTTTCAATTGGGTTCTCCGTATTTTTGTTTCAGGTATTTTTGTCCTGCCTCATCGGCCTGCAGATAGTCCTCCCACATATCCTTTGTCCAGCTGCATTTCGCCACGCTCTTTACCTCGGCAGGACGGGTGTGAAAGATGGCAAAGCCCCTTAACGCATCGGGCGCGTGGGTAATGTCGTGAGGCTCTGTAGAACAGTCGGTGGGACGTATTTTGTCCACCGTCAGCGCAGGCAGGCATTTTATTATCTCGGTGCAGCTTGAAAAGAAGCGTACCGAATGCCGTCCCTCCCCACCGATAAGCAGCTCTTTTACTGCAAGCCAGCCACACTCACGGTCGTTTGAGGTCTTTGTAAAGTTAAGCCCGTAATCCGAGAACAGTGTCGCCTTGCTCTTGCCGGTCTCCTGACTTCTGTGCCACAGATCGGGTGGCGCAAGCGTTGCATAGATCTCCTCTGTGACAGGCGTTCTGTTAAGAATTTCGGCTGCAGCCTGGCTGATTGTAAGGTTTGATTTACAAAATTCACGGTAAACGTAGGAAATTCCCTCAGGAGAGGTGGCTATCCACAGGCAGGCAAGACGGTCGAGACCGTAGTCTATAGTCCTGTATTTTCGCCATCCTCTAGGTATCTCAAAGGGGGATACAACGTGTTTTTCTTTGTCAAACTCGGTGAAATACTGTCCCTCAAAAATATTCCAGTCACCGTACAGCAGCGCCTTCTTTTCTCTTTCGGGCAGGGCGAGCAGCCTCTCACGGTAGCCGGGATCGCCTTCGGTAAGAAAACGGTTGTCCTTAAGAAGTGAGGGAATAAAGATCCTGTCCATTCCGTCCTTTCCGATAAAGCTCTCCGTAGGTGGTGAGGGGTCAACGAATCTTGCCTTTACCCAGCTATGACCGATGCCACCCGGGTTTGTGGAGGATTTTACCTGCTTCGGATAGCTGTTTGCACCTCTGACCCTGGAGATCAGGTAAATATATTGGCTCTCGGTAAAGTGGGTAAGCTCGTCAAAACGGATCAGGTCGTATTCTGCGCTCTGATATTGGTAGACGTCTATCTCGGTAGCACAGTAGCCGAAATCAATTATTGATCCGTTTCTGAACCTGCCTGTGTGGGAGGAGGAGTTAAAGGAGAATATCTCCCTCGGATAAAGCGCCAGTGCCGTTCGGATAAGCGATTTATCAAGCTCAGCGAAGGTTCGCCTCAGTATAAGCTGCTTTGAGCCGGGATATTTCAGGGCGAACAGCAGTGCGTCCACCACCTGTCCGTAGGATTTTCCACCGCCTGCAGCACCACCGAAGAGCACCTCGGATTCCTTCGCATCGATAAATGCCTTCTGTTTTTTCGTTACCGATATATTTAGTCGCATTATTCCTTTACCTCAAGGTGGAACAGAAGCTCGCCATCATCTCTGTCTGCTCCCTCACCGTCAAGCGTAAGCAGAAACTTGGTAAAGCTTGAGTCAAATCTCTTATCGAGTGCACGGTCGATAAGGAAGTCCCTTCGTATCTCTTGACACTCACGGTAGGCGCGCTCAAACCGTTTGTGCTTTCTGAAGCTCTCTAAATCCTCGGTGGTCACTCCCACGCTTCTTGCAAATTTCTGAAAGCTGGGTGCGCCACGGTCCTCATACCTGAGGAAGAAGTAATACATTCTCCCTGCAAGATCGGATGTGTACTTTATCCGGGGCTTATTCATGCCTTTCTCCTTTCCTTTGTTTTGTCAGTGCTTCGGTGACTTCCGGACGTCATCTCTTGCTGCTGACAAGTGGATTTTATCACATTTTTTTCGATTTGTAAGTATGGTACCCTTCCAAAAATTCTTTCCGAATAGCCCGTTTTTGACGGTGAAAATATACAAACTGTACAAAAAAATGACCATTTTTCATCAAAACGGCAAAAAATGCCTCCGTACGTTGACTTTTGTTCATTAAAAAATGAAAATTTTTTCAATCACCCCGAAAAAAATAGTTTACAACCGTCAATGTCTATGATATAATAAAATAAAAAGGAGAAATTGATATGAGAAAAGGTATATTTTCGTTTGTAGTTTACATTATCTATGCTCTTCTTGGTGGTGGAATGATGGTTTATAACTACATAGCTATCCAGAAGCATAATGCCGAGGGTGGCGGCTGGGAAGGACTCGGTCTTGCTATTTTATTCATTCTCGGTATCATTCTTGGCGCTGCAGGTTTGCTCGGCGTAATTCTTAAGGGCATTCAGCTTGGCACCGGTTGGGGCTTCTTCGGCTTCCTTTGCATTCTTCTCGACCTTGTTTTCATCGGCGCATTTATCAGCGTTGTGCTTCCCGGTGGTAATAATATTGAGGCTGCGCAGCTTTCGGATATGCTTCCTATGCTTCCTTTTGTGGCTGCATCCTTCGGCTCCTTTATTGCAAACTGCGTTTCACTTAAGAGATAAAAAAACAACCGACCAAAAGGACGGTTGAATTAATAAAGATGGATTATGATTATAGGTAGTTTCTTCTCGCTTATCGTATACGTTATCTATACGCTTTTCTGGGGTGGCATATCGGCGTGGCTTATTTGGGCTCTTCAGAGTGGTAATCCCGGACTTGCAGGTATTGCCGTAGGGCTGGTTATCATGGTGACAGCCGTTTTAGCCATCGGTGGCTTGATCGCCACGGTATTAAAGCTTATACACATCGCTACAAGATGGAAGCTGTTCGGCATTTTGTGTGTTCTTATAGACGGCTGTATCCTTTATTCGCTTATTCCTGCATTGATAGGCGTGGGCGCAATAAACGGCACGTTTTTTGTCTTGCTTGTCCCCGTCCTGCTTTCGATAGGCTCGCTTATCTCAAATCTGAGATCACTTAGCTTCGGCTTGTAGCCCAATCAATAAAAGGTGCTGAGTCATTAAGAATTCAGCAATATCAAGGCTTTGAGGATAGTAAAGACATCAACTGCTGAATTCTTAGTGCGAAGCAGATTTCGGGGCTTGCTTGATTTAGAGCAGAAATCTTCGTTTGCGAGCGTGAGGCGTATTGGCATACGTCGAGCGAGTAAGCGGAGATAGAACAAAAACTCAAATAAAAAAGAGAAAACCGTAGGTTTTCAACCTTAGATTTTCTCGGTTAGATAAA
>JAFTON010000040.1 GCA_017463765.1 Clostridia bacterium
GAATGCAGAATTGTTTTTAGAAAGGAGAGAGCTTATGATACTTATCATCGCCGAGAAGCCCAGCCTTGCCAGAAACATTATTGCCGGTATCGGTGGTAAGATGGATAAGAAGGACGGCTATTACATTGGCGAAAAATATATCGTTTCCTGGGCGTTCGGTCATCTGTTCTCTCTTGCCGATATAGAGTATTATTCACCTAACGAGGACGGCCGTTGGACGCTTAATAATCTGCCTTGCTTCCCGAAGGAGTTTAAGTTTGAGCTTCGTAAGGCAGATAACAAGAAGGGCGTTGACGCCGGCGTTAAGAAGCAGTTCGGAATAATTACCCAGCTTGTTAACCGATCCGACGTTGACACTATAGTAAACGCAGGAGACGCCGACCGTGAGGGCGAGATTATCGTCAGACTCTGCGTTGAAAATGCGCTGAAGGGGAAGAAGAAGCAGATGCGACTCTGGCTTCCCGACCAGACGCCCGAAACGGTTGCGAAGGCTCTTACCGAGATGAAGGATGAGTCGGAGTATGACAACCTGGCAGGCGAGGGTCTGGCGCGTACCTATATAGATTGGCTCTATGGCGTTAACCTTACACGCTATGCCACAATCAAGACGGGAAAGCTGCTTCGCGTGGGCAGAGTTATCGCTCCCATCGTCCGTGCCATATACGACAGGGATATGGAAATACGCAATTTTGTTCCCGAAAAATATTTTGTGATTACTTCTGCCGAGGAGACCCGTGGCGAGAAAATTGAGCTTACAAGTAAACTAAAGTTTACAAAAGACGAGCTTTCTAAGGCAGAAGACACTGCGAAGCTGTATAATGACACAGGCGCAGTTGTAACAGACGTTACCAGCAAAAAGGAAAATATCTTCCCTGGCAAGCTTTATTCGCTGTCAACGCTGCAGAACGTTCTCGGTGAAAAATATAAGATGAGCATGACCGACAGCCTCCGAATTATTCAGAAGCTGTATGAGGAGGGCTATCTTACCTACCCGAGAACAAACTCCGAGTATCTTGCTACTGCCGAGAAGGATAAGATGAAGCAGATAATCGGCAATATTTCAAAGCTTGGCTACCCGGTAAAATTCAAGGATTCCAAACATATTTTCGACGACTCCAAGATCGAGGCGCATTCTGCCTTGACCCCTACCTACAAAATTCCTCCGAAGGGCAAGCTTTCCGATGAGGAGAACAAGGTTTATTCCACTGTTTTCCGTCGCTTTGTGGCAGTTTTCTGCGCAGAGGAGTGCCTTGCACAGAAGTCAGAGATCAAGATTAAGGTTGGCGAGCTTGAGGAATTCTCGCTTAAGGGTACCGTCATTCTCGAGAAGGGCTGGACAAAATACGACGACTATACAAAAAAGGATAAAATCCTTCCAAATCTTTCGGTTGGTGACGTTGTGAACATCGACTTCAAGCCTGCCGAGAAGCAGACAACACCCCCGAGACATTATACGATCACAACACTTAATAATTACCTGAAAAATCCCTTTAAGGACGATAAGGCGAAGGCGAAGGAGCTTGAGGAATCGGGCGAGGTTGACGATGCAGATGATTACCGTGCAATCTTTGAGGGTCTGGAGCTTGGAACCGAGGCTACTCGATCGGGCATTATAGATAACGCCAAGAAAAGTGGCTATATCGCGCTGAAGAAGGACGTATACACCATTCTCCCGGGTGGCGAGCATTTTATCGAGTCGCTTGGCAGACTGTCTATCAGTATGGATAAGTATAAGACCAGCGAGCTTGGCAAGGCGCTTAAGAAGGTTTACCGTGGTGAGATGACGGTGGAGGATAGCGTGAAGCTTGCTGAGAGCGAGATCAGCGAAGTGTTTAAGAAGGGTGCAAACGGTCCCGGCGAGGTAAAGGGCGTTGACACGGGTAAATACGGCGAGATCGTGGGTCTGTGTCCCGTCTGTGGCAAGAACGTGGTGAGAGGGAAGTACAGCTACGGTTGTATGGGCTTTGACGCAGGCTGTAAGTTCCGTGTAGGTATCAACATCTGCCGTCGAGATATTCCGATAAACGAGGTAAGACGGCTTCTTGCCGAGGGTGCAACAGCCACTATGGGTGGCTTTATCTCGAAGAACGGAAGGTATTTCGAGGCGCGCCTTATTCTTAAGGACGGAAACGCCGTATTTGATTTTAATAAAGCTTAACAAAAATAAAAAGGGGCTGCTTCATTTAGGCATAACCGAACAAAAAAGGTAGAGGTACTATTAAATGTGCCTCTACCATCAATATTTATCTAACCGAGAAAATCTAAGGTTGAAAACCTATGGTTTTCTCCTTTTTATTTGAGTTTTTGTTCTATCTCCGTTTA
>JAFTON010000041.1 GCA_017463765.1 Clostridia bacterium
GAACAAAAACTCAAATAAAAAGGAGAAAACCATAGGTTTTCAACCTTAGATTTTCTCGGTTAGATAAATATTGATGGTAGAGGCACATTTAAGAGTACCTCTACCTTTTTTGTTCGGTTATGCCTAAATAAAGCAGCCCCTATCAGTTTGTTTCTTCATCCTCGGAAAGCTTCATTCCACGTTTTTTCACGCATTCGGTAAGCAGATATTCAATCTGTCCGTTTATTGAACGGAAGTCGTCTTCAGCCCATTTGCCAATGCCTCATACAGCTTCGGTGAAACTCTTAGTGGAATTTGCTTCTTCGTCTTATCGTTTGCTTCCTTCATATCTTAATAAAGGGAGCCTGAATTTACTACGGGTTGAGCATCCTTGTTTCCACAGAGGACAACAAGCAAATTGGAAACCATGGCTGCCTTTCTTTCCTCATCAAGATGAACGGTATCTTTTTCCGACAGACGCTCCAGAGCCATTTCAACCATACCTACAGCACCGTCAACGATCATTCGTCTTGCATCGATTATTGCAGATGCCTGCTGACGCTGGAGCATTACTGCAGCGATCTCGGGAGCATATGCAAGGTAGGTAATTCTTGCCTCGATAATTTCGATGCCTGCTTCGTTAACCCTGGACTGAATTTCGTCACGGATTCTTGCAGCAACAACCTCGCTTGAGCCACGGAGACTACCCTCGTCGGCAATACCGTCGCCGGTGGTGTCAACTCCGGGAGCTACGTCGTAAGGGTAGATTCTTACTACGTTACGAAGTGCGCTGTCACACTGAAGAGAAAGGAATTCCTTGTAGTTATCTACGTTAAACACAGCCTTTGCAGTATCCACAACACGCCAGATAACAGCGATGCCGATTTCGACGGGATTGCCGAGACAATCGTTGATTTTCTGACGGCTGTTGTTGAGTGTCATTATCTTAAGAGAAATCTTGTTTGATTCGATGGCAACGTTAACGTTGCTTGAGGAACCGTTTTCTGTTACTGTAAAAACGGGTGTAGTGCTTACGTCACCACTTTGGTTAAGCTTAGTCTTTGCCGCGGGGTTGAAGGAGGTGCAGAAGGGATTTACCCAGAAGAAGCCGTCGCCCTTGAGTGTTCCAACGTACTTGCCGAAGAGGGTAAGCACAAGTGCCTCCTGAGGCTTAAGAACCTTAAGGCCGGGCAGGGGAATCCAGCATATACACATAGCCACAAGTCCTATAATAAGCATTGCGGATGGAGCTTCGTCGGTGCTGAGAATAGCGCCCCAGATGATCAGTACAATCGTGCCGAGAATGGCAAGAATGGTGAGAATAAGAACGAGCATGCCGTTCTTTTTGTTGGTTAATAAATTTTCATTCATCGTATTTTTCCTTTCGGTTTTTATTTGTGATATCATAATGATATCATATTGAACCTGAAAAGTCAATACTTTCCAAAAAAAATTCTATATGATACTTAATAAAAAAATAAAAAAGAACCATTGCGCCCCCACGCAACAGTTCTTATACGCCGCAATATGTAACCAATAACCTTAACACAACCTCAGAGAAAATCATCATAAGCTTGATGCACCTTCAGCCCGTGTTTTGCAGCTTAATTATTATATCACCTTTATTGCAATTTGTAAAGATGCCAAAATATACAATTTTTTTCTTAAAAGTTTGTAAAAAAAGTGGAAAATGCAAAAAAATGAAAAAAATTTAAAAAACTATTGACAAATGAAATTGTTAGTGATATAATAACACAGAAGTTGAAAGAAACTTTAAAAGAAAGTAGAATTTCCGTTCTCACCATATCACGCCTAAGTGCTTATGGTTAATACGTTTTCCTCACATGAGGAGTGTTGTATGCGTACGGAGATTCTCTGTATGCATTTTTTTGTTTTTGGAGGTACAAAACCATTAAACCTAACAATTCTAAGGATAATCTTATCAATGAGGAAATTGATTTTCCTGAGGTAAGAGTGCTCACTGCCGATGGAGAGCAGGTAGGTGTTATGAAAATTGAGGATGCGCGTAACTATGCGTACAACAACGACGTTGACCTGGTTCTTATTAACGCTACTGCAAAACCACCTGTATGCCGTGCTATTGATTACGGTAAGTTCTGTTTCGAGCGTGATAAGCGCGAGAAGGAGGCTAAGAAAAAGCAGGTTGTTATCAAGGTTAAAGAAATACAGCTTTCCTGCCGTATTGAGCAGCACGATTTTGATACTCGTGTAAGCCATGCAAAGAAGTTCCTCTCAGAGGGTAACAAGGTTAAGGCAGTTGTACGCTTCAGAGGCAGAGAAATGTCTCACCAGGAGCTTGGACGCGAGGTTATCGCTAAGTTCGAGGAGGCATGCCGTGAGTTCGGTGTTGCCGAGAAAAAGCCGGTTCTTGACGGAAGATTTATGTCTATCATACTCAGCCCCGTTAAGCCCGACAAGAAATAAGTTTATAAAATATGGGTTCACCCCAGACAGAAAAGGAGAAATACAATGGGAAAGATTAAAACACATAAGGCTTCTGCCAAGAGATTTTCTCTCACCGGTAGTGGCAAGGTAAAGATGGCCCACAACAATCACCGTCATAAGCTCGGTCTTAAGACCGCAAAGCGTAAGAGAGGTCTTCGCAAGAGCGCTATTCTTAGCGAAAGCTTTGCACCTACTTACAGAACCCTTATTAACAAGTAATAAGGTAGAGAAGAAAATCAGGAGGATAATGTAAAATGGCAAGAGTTAAGGGCGCTATGATGACGCGCAAGAGAAGAAATAGCATACTCAAGGCTGCAAAGGGCTATTGGGGTTCTAAGTCCAAGCACTTCAAGATGGCCAAGCAGGCCGTAATGAAGTCCGGTAACAAGGCATTCGTTGGTCGTAAGGAAAAGAAGAGAAACTTCCGTGCTCTCTGGATCGCAAGAATTTCTGCACAGGCTAAGGTTTGCGGTATGAACTACTCCACCCTTATGCACGGTCTCAAGCTTGCAGGTATTGATCTTAACAGAAAGATGCTTGCAGAGATCGCAGTTTCCGATAAGGAAGCATTCGCTGCAATCTGCGAGAAGGCAAAGGCTGCTCTCTAATATAGATTTACCCGGTTTTCCGTTATTAAATGGCAAACCGGGGTCTTTTTTTAAACCAAGTAAGGAAAGATAAAAATGAAGATTTTCAGGGATATAATTTCAAGCAGAAGTAATCCTACGGTAAAATGGGCAGCATCTCTCGCCGACAAAAAGGGAAGATGTGAGGCTCAAAGCTTTATTGCCGAAGGCGAGAAGCTTACTCTTGAGGCTTTAAGGCGTGGCCTGCCGGTTACGCATATTTTTATCGTTGAGGGCAAGGAGAAGCGACTTCTTGAGCTTATCAAACCATTTAATAATGATGAAAAATATCTTGATTGTCAGGTTATTTTGCTTTCGGAAGGGGCTTTTTCAAAAATTTCTACCGAAAAAGCGCCTCAAGGAATAATTAGCGTAATAAAATATCTTGACTTTTTCAAGAATATGGATATAATATATAAGGAAGACTTTTTCATTTCTCAGGGTGAAAGAGCCCTTTCGCTATACTCTTTACGCGATCCGGGCAATCTCGGTGCTGTTATCAGAAGTGCTGCTGCCTTCGGTGTTCAGCATATAGTTCTGTCTTGGGATTCAGCCGACGTATACAATCCAAAGACGGTCAGAGCTGCAATGGGAACTATGTTCGGTATTAAGATTACTACCGTAAAGGATTTTGCATCCTTTATTAAGGCTGCAGGCGATAATGGCAGGTCGGTTTATGCAGCAGAGCTTTCGGAAAATGCAAAGAGCATCAGTGATATTAACCTTTCCACAGAAGATATTTTTATTATAGGCAATGAGGGACACGGTATTCCGACCGAGATTTCATCGGTCTGTACGGGCAGCGTTTATATTCCCATATCCGAGGGGGTAGAGTCGCTTAATGCGTCGGTTGCCGCAGCCGTCTTTATGTGGGAGCAGAACAAGCTTTAATTTAAACTTTGACGGAGGAATGGCTTATGGAAGATATGATTATTTACTGGATATGGCTTTCTTTGGCCTGCAATCCGTCGGGTTCTACCTTCGGCAAGCTTATCAAGGAGTTTGACGGAGCGAAGAAAATTTATGAGGCTGATGGAAGGAGAGTTTCTTCTATTATCGGCTTCAGGAATTCGGACAGAACAAATCTTGAAAACAAAAGTCTCGATAAGGCTGAGGAGGTTTACCGTTTCTGTACGAAGCATAAGGTGGGGCTACTGCCTTACTGTGACGAGAGGTATCCCGAGCTGCTTCGTCAGATAGACAATCCTCCCGTACTGCTATACTACAGAGGAGTTCTACCCGATTTTGATAAGATTTTTACCGTAAGTGCCGTGGGCACAAGATCGCTGTCGGATTATGGCAGAAGGAATGCCTTTAACATCGGACATGATCTGGCGATGGCAGGTGCAACGGTTGTTTCGGGTATGGCAATAGGCATTGACGGTGTAGCTATGGCAGGCGCATTGGCTGCCGGTGGAACTACCGTAGCCGTTATTGGCAGTGGAATTGACGTGTGCTATCCTCCACAGCATTTAAGGCTTGCGCGCGAGATTGTTAAACGTGGCTGCGTTCTCACCGAGTTTGCACCCGGTACACAGCCGAATAAATTTAATTTTCCGAAAAGGAACAGAATTATCAGTGGTTTATCAAGAGCCACGGTGGTTTTTGAGGGTGCAGAAAGATCGGGTGCGTTGATTACGGCAAGATACGCAAAGGAGCAGGGACGTACAGTTTATGCTCTGCCGGGTAACGTTGGATCAAAGAACAGTCAGCTGAGCAATCTGCTTATCAAGAACGGTGCTAAGATATGCACCTCGGCAGAGGACGTGCTGAATGATTTCAAGGACTCCTATCGTGGAGTCATTAACACCTTCCTGCTTAAAGACCGTGTTGGAGTGGATATGATGTCAACGCTTACGGAGTACGGCGTTGTTGCCGTATGTCCCGGCGATGATATTTTTGTTGCTCCGAAGCCTAAGAAGAGCAGGGAGAATAAGGTGATGGTTGAAGCTACGGTGATAACCGAGGAAGCAGCCGAGCCGGTTTCTCCACCGATCAGCTTTGACAAGACGGCTCTCGCAGTTTATAAGCGCATTCCCGAGTCAGGCAGCTGCTCGCTTGAAGAGCTTGTGGACGAAAATACAGATCTCCGTCAGGTTATGAAGTGCCTTCTTAAGCTTGAGATGGGTGGCTTTGTTGTCATGCTTCCCGGTGAGAAGGTTTCCCGTAAATTTAAAAGCATATAGCTTTATTTAATAAGAAAGGTCGCAGTTTTTAATACTGCTTAAATATAAATGGCTAATTTAGTAATTGTTGAGTCACCTGCAAAGGCAAATACCATCAAAGGATATCTTGGTTCCAACTACAAGGTTATAGCGTCGAAAGGACATATTCGTGATTTACCTAAGAGTACGCTTGGTATTGACGTTGAGAACAATTTCAAGCCTCACTATATAAATATTCGTGGTAAGGGTGACGTGATCAAGGAGCTTAAACGTGAGGCAAAAAGTGCCTCAAAGATATTTCTTGCAACCGACCCTGACCGTGAGGGAGAGGCTATTTCCTGGCATATAGCAAACGAGCTTGGCATTCCTCAGGATAAGGCGTGCCGTGTTACCTTTAACGAGATTACGCAGAGCGCAGTTAAGGAAGCAATCAAGAATCCCAGAAGAATTAACGAGGATCTTGTGAACTCTCAGCAGGCGAGAAGAATTCTTGACCGTCTTGTTGGCTTTAAGCTTTCGGAGGTTCTTTGGAAAAACCTTAAGAGTGGACTTTCCGGTGGCAGAGTACAGTCTGTTGCAGCAAGAATTGTTACCGAGCGTGAGGAGGAGATTCGTGCTTTTGTGCCTCAGGAATATTGGACTATCGAGGCAAATCTTTCTACAGCCTCGGGCGAGCTTATCAGCGCAAAATTCTTCGGTGACAAGAACGGAAAAATGAAGCTTTCTACCGAGAGTGAGGCACTGTCGGTTAATGAAAAAATAAAATCAGGTGAGTTTAAGGTTAAGGACGTAAGACACGCTGTAAAGTATAAGCAGCCTGCGCCTCCCTTCACAACCTCCACACTTCAGCAGGAGGCATCAAGACAGCTCGGTTATCAGTCTCAGAGGATAATGAAGATTGCTCAGGAGCTGTACGACGGTCTTAATATCGGCGCGCAGAACGGTGGCGTTCAGGGTCTTATTACTTATATGCGTACCGACTCTACCAGAGTTTCCGCAGTTGCACAGCAGAGCTGCGCAGCATTTATAAAGGAGAAGTACGGGGAGGAGTTTCTTCCAAAGACTCAGAGAAGCTTCAAGAGTAATGCATCTGCTCAGGATGCGCACGAGGCAATCCGTCCCTCCAACGTTTATATTACACCTAAATCCATCAGAAAAATGCTTACAAACGAGCAGTACAGGCTTTACAAGCTTATCTGGGAGCGCTTTATCGCAAGTCAGATGGAGTCTGCCGTTCTTGATACTGTATCGGTTGAAATAGAGAACAGTGGATATATATTCAAGACAGGTGGATACGTTATCAAGTCAAAGGGTTATCTTACAATTTACGATTACGTAAGTGATGAGGATAAGGATAACGAAAACGAGGAGACCAGCCTTGCAAGTCTGCCTAATATCAAGAAAAATGAGGTTCTAACTGCATCGGGTATCGAAGCATCGCAGCACTTTACCGAGCCTCCTGCAAGATATACCGAGGCATCTCTTATCAAATTCCTTGAGGAAAACGGTATCGGCCGTCCCTCTACTTATGCTCCTATTATTTCGATTATAATTTCACGCGAGTACGTTAAGCGCGAGGGAAAAGCTCTTGTTGCAACGCCTCTCGGTGAGATAACAACCAACTTTATGCGTCAGCATTTCCCCGAGATTATTGACTATGAGTTCACTGCATCTATGGAGGATAAGCTTGACTCAATAGAGAATAAGGAAAATACTATTTACGGAGTAATCTCCGAGTTCTACACCCGTTTTGCAGCCGAGCTTGAGGCCGTTTCGGGTGGAGAGGCAAAGGTTGAGATTAATATTCCTGCTGAGGAGAGCGACGTTCTCTGTGACAGATGTGGCTCCAGAATGATATATAAAAACGGTCGCTACGGCAAGTTCCTTGCATGTCCTAAATACCCTGAGTGTAAATGCACGAAGGCTATTGATAAGAACGGAAACGTTGCTACAGAGGAGGAAAAGGCTCCTGAGCTCGCAGGCTTCAAGTGCGAACTGTGTGGTGGTGAAATGGTTATCCGTAACGGACGCTATGGCAGCTTCTATGCATGTATTAATTATCCTACCTGCACCTTTACGAAGCAGAAGGTTACCGAAACCGGTGTAAGCTGTCCCAAATGCAGCTCCAGAATTCTGGCAAGACACGGAAAAGGAAAGATGCTGTTCTATAGCTGCGAGAGATATCCCGAATGTGATTTTTCTACCTGGGATATGCCTCTTAACGAGAAGTGCCCCGACTGTGGCGCACCTCTTTATTACCGTAAGAGCCGTAAGAGCGTTATTTGCAAGGAAAAGAATTGCTCTTATAAGCGTGATGAGGAAATGACGGTTATTGAGTAAAATGATGAATAACGAAGTAAAAATAAAGGTTATAGGTGCAGGACTTGCAGGCTGTGAGGCTGCCTATGCAGCAGCACGTCTTGGAGTAAAGGTTGAGCTTTACGAGATGAAGCCACATAAGCACTCTCCGGCACATCATACCGACGGCTTTGCAGAACTTGTTTGTTCAAATTCGCTTCGATCCAATGATGTAAGCAATGCTGTCGGACTTCTTAAAGCAGAGCTTTCCTCTCTCGGTTCACTGATTATGGAGGCAGCATACGCCACCGAGGTTCCTGCAGGCTCAGCTCTTGCAGTAAATCGCGAGCTGTTCAGTGAATATATTACCGATAAGGTGAGAAATCACCCATATATTACGGTAATAGACGGTGAGGTAACCGAGATTCCCGAGGGGATTGTTGTAATTGCGACAGGCCCTCTTACATCAGAGGCTATGGCTGAGAGCATATCGGAGTTCACCGGTGGTGGCGAGCTTCATTTCTTCGATGCTGCAGCCCCTATAGTTGATTTTTCTACAGTGGACACTTCGGTTGCATTCTTTGCATCCAGATGGGGAAAGGGTAATCCCGAGGATTATCTGAACTGCCCGATGACAAAAGAGCAGTACGACGTCTTTTATAACGAGCTTATTAATGCTAAGGCAGCTCCTCTCAAGGCGTTTGACAAGGAGCTTCAGGAGGATCTTACGGTGTTTGAGGGCTGTATGCCGGTTGAGGTTATGGCTTCCCGTGGATATGATACTTTGCGCTTCGGGCCTATGAAGCCTGTTGGTCTGCCTGATCCCAGAACAGGCGAGGATGCATTTGCCACCGTTCAGTTAAGACGTGAGAACAGGGAGGGAACTATGTATAACATAGTCGGCTTCCAGACACATCTTACCTTTGGTGAGCAGAAGCGTGTGTTCGGACTTATTCCCGGACTTGAAAATGCCGAGTTCTTCAGATACGGTGTAATGCACCGAAATACCTATCTTAATTCTCCCGGCTTCATCACTCCTACCTATGCTGTGAAGAGGGAGGGCAGAATATTCTTTGCAGGTCAGATGACCGGTGTTGAGGGCTACGTTGAATCTGCGTCCTCGGGTCTTGTGGCAGGTATAAATGCTGCTATGATGGCTCTCGGCAAGGATGCCGTCATCTTCCCGAAGGAAACCGAGATCGGTGCGCTTGCACATTACGTAAGCGAGGGTGGAGTTTCCTCCTCCTTCCAGCCAATGAACGCAAACTTTGGTATTATCGCACCCTTTGAAAAGAAGGTTAAGGGTGGAAAAAAAGCGAGAAACGAGGCATATGCCACAAGATCGCTTGAATTAATAAAAAAATACAGTCTTTTTGAAACTGAAGACTGAAACTATGAAAGGAGTGTGAATAATGGCACTTGGAAAAGACGCGATAGAGCTGATGGACAGGATATCCTACATCTTTGCCGACGTATCATATCTTGATGCAGCCCTGACACACTCCTCCTATACAAACGAGCTCAGGTCGAGAGGAATGAGAGCAGACTCCAACGAGCGACTTGAATTTCTCGGGGATGCCGTTCTCCAGCTTGTTATCAGCGAGCATCTTTATTCATGCTATTCAAAGCATCGTGAGGGTGCGCTTACAAAGATGAGACAGCAGCTTGTTTGTGAAAAAACTCTTGCGAGAATTGCACACAAAATTGAGCTTGGCATATATATTAATCTTGGAAACGGTGAGGAATCAAGCGATTGTCGCAACCGTCCGAAGATTCTTGCTGATGCGCTTGAGGCACTGATCGCTGCCGTTTATCTCGACTCACGCATTAAAGGAAATGACGAATATAAATCGGTTATTATCGGGCTCTTTGATGAAGAAATAAAGAAGGCGTCACAGGGTGGCAGCGACTTTAAGACAAGGCTGCAGCAGCTGGCAGAGCAGGATGGAGCAGCACTTCTTGAATACCGTGTTATTTCCGAGGAGGGACCAGAGCACAATAAAAGCTTTACCGTCGCAGCCTTTATCAATAACAACGAGGTTGGCAGGGGCTCGGGCAGAACAAAGAAGCTTGCAGAAATGCAGGCTGCAAAAATGGCACTGAAGCTTTTCGGAGTCCTTGTATGAGACACGTAAATATACCCGTTTTTATTCCTCATCTCGGTTGTCCTAATCAGTGCGTATTCTGCAATCAGCGCAGCATCTCGGGGGTAGAGCGTTTTCACGCCGAGGAGGTTGTTCCTATCATTGAAAAGGCTCTTGAGACTATTGAGGATGATTCGGAAGTTGAGATTGCATTCTTTGGTGGGTCATTTACAGGTATTGACCGTTCGCTTATGATCTCACTGCTTGAGATTGCATACGGGTATATCAGAAAAGGACGGGTGAAGTCGATCAGATGCTCTACAAGGCCGGATTATATTGATGAAGAAATACTTGAAATTCTGAAGAAATACGGTGTGAAAACCATAGAGCTTGGACTACAGAGCTCTTCAGATAAGGTTCTCAAAATTACAAAAAGAGGACATAATTTTGAGGCAGAAAAGAAAAGCTGCAGAATGATTGTGGAAAACGGTTTTGATCTCGTGGGTCAGATGATGATTGGACTTCCCGGGTCGGATCCCGAAAGCGAGCTTGAAACGGCAAGGTTTATTTCTTCGGTTGGAGCCTGTGGCGCAAGGATTTATCCCACTGTAGTTTTTCGTGATACAGAGCTTTGCGATATGACCTATGACGGTTCCTATACACCACTTACACTCTATGAGGCGATAGAAAGATCGGCTGCTGTGCTTGATATTTTTATTAACAGTGGGGTTGAGGTTATTCGCATCGGACTTCAGTCAAGTGAAAATCTGTCTGATCCCAGCTCCTATGTTGCAGGACCAAATCATTCTGCACTTGGCGAGCTTGTGATCGGTGAGACATATTATTTAAGAATTTTGAAAATGCTTTCGGAAAATAATATTTCCGAAAATGATAAAATAACTATTCTTGTGTCTGTCGGTGCTTTATCAAAGGCTATCGGGCAGAACAGGAGAAACAAGCTAAGGCTTATGGAGAAATACAAAAATATTCGTTTTGCCGAGCTTGACGGAATTTCGGCTTATGAAATTCAACTCGATATCAAAAATGGAGAAACAAAATGTACTTAAAATCATTAGAGCTTCACGGCTTTAAATCCTTCCCGAACAAGACAGTGCTTCACTTCGAACGTGGTGCAACCGTTATTGTCGGACCTAACGGAAGTGGAAAATCGAATATTTCGGATGCTATGCGTTGGGTTCTCGGTGAGCTTTCCAGCCGTAATATCCGTGGTACGAGAATGGAGGACGTTATCTTCGGTGGTACTGATGACCGTCGTCCTATGGGCTTTGCAGAGGTTTCGGTTACCTTTGATAATTCAGATCCCGAGCACAGACTCGATTCGGAGTTTGATGAGGTTGTTGTTACCAGACGTTATTACCGTACCGGTGAGAGTGAGTATCTTATCAATCGCCAGCCCAAGCGTCTGCGCGATATATACGAGCTGTTTATGAATACGGGTGTTGGACGTGAGGGTTATTCTATAATCGGACAGGGTAAGATTGCCGAGATTATTTCTAAGAAGAGTGACGAAAGACGTAATATCTTCGAGGAGGCTGCCGGTATCTCGAAATACCGTCACAGAAAGGAAGAGTCGGAAAGAAAGCTTAAGCATGCACAGGATAACCTGGATCGTGTAAAGGACATTCTTTTTGAGCTTGAAAACAGAGTTGGCCCTCTTGAAAAGGAGGCTGAAAAGGCTCGCAAGGGTCTTGCGCTTTATGAGGAAAAGAAGCGTGCCGACGTATCGCTTTGGCTTTTTGACACAAAGAAAATTCGTGAAGATATAGATGATGCAGATAAGGCTCTCAGGCTTTCGAAGCATGATCTTGAAATAATCGATCAGGTTATAGCCGATCTTGAAATTCAGAACGAGAATCTTTATGAGAAGGCGCAGCAGAGCAAGGCAGCGTCCGAGCAGCTGCTTGAAAAGATCAGAGAGACGACCGACAGACTTCATCAGCTTGATAACGCACTTCGTGTTGCCGAGACTAATTACAGCCATTCTGCAGAGCTTATTTCGGGCTGCCGTACAAGGATTTCCGAGATAGAGTCCAGCAAAACTGCGCTTGAAGCCAGCAAGCAGGAATATATTGAAAAAAGAACAAAAATCGAGGCAGAATATCAGGAGCTAATGGGTGCAAGGCTCGAGTTCCTTGCAGAAGAGCAGAGACTCGCACGTGAGATCGGTGAAGCACGCCGTCAGCTCGAGGAGGCCCTTGACGAGCTTTCTGTTGAGGAAGGAAATGCTGCTAAGCTTAATATCCGTATCAACGTTCTTGAGAGCTCTCGGGAGAGTGGTGGCTCAAAGTCTCAGGATATTGAGCGTGAGATTGAAAAATATGAGGCAGATGCACTTGTTCTTAAGGCTGAGGCAGACAGATGTGAAAAGGCTGCTTCCGGCTTTAAGGCTAAGATTGCCGAGAAGGATCAGGTCATTAACGAATCCAATGAAAAAATCGCCTCTCTCGGTATTGAGAGAGATAAGTGCGTTGCAGCTCTGAACGATTCCAAGCTTCGTCAGGCATCGCTTATACAGCGTGCAGACGTTCTCCAGCGAATGAACGATCATTTTGAGGGTTATGCTGAGAGCGTTAAGTTCGTTATGAAGGAGTACCAGGGTGGCAGACTCAGCTCTGCAGGTAAAATTCACGGTCCTCTTTCTTCGCTTATTGCAATTGAGAAAAAATATATCACAGCTATCGAGACTGCACTTGGCGCCAGCCTTCAGAATATTGTTGTTGATAATGAAAATACTGCTAAGGCAGCTATCAGCGCACTTAAGGCAGCGAATGCAGGACGCGCAACCTTCTATCCCATCAGTGCAATCAAGTCTGCAAATGAAACCGACGAGATTCGAGCTGCTGCAAGGCTGCAGGGCTACGTTGACAGGGCAGACAGACTTGTAAATTCAAAGGACGAGTATCGCTCGGTTATCGAGTGGCTGCTGCTTCGTACCCTTGTGTTTGACAATATTGATAATGCTGCAAATGCTGCAAAACAGCTTCGTTACAAGGTAAAGATCGTGACCCTTGACGGTCAGGTTATCAATGCAGGTGGTGCATTCACCGGTGGTAGCGCAAAGCGTGACAGTGGTATTCTTTCGAGACTCAATACCATTTCGGAGCTTAAGGCAGAGGCAGAGGCACTTGACAGTGATATCAAGAAGGCAGAAAAGAGACTTTCCACGGTTGAAGCAGAGATTGCTGATGCACGTCAGCTTCTTCGTGATGCAGAGCAGGAGAAGGAGCTTTTGCTTACACTATCCCGTTCCCAGTTCGCTGCACTTGATAATGCCAATGCGAAATATGACGCAAATAACGATATTATAGAGAAGCTGAAGGGTGATTTGGACAGCATCGCCGGGCAGCAGAGCAAGGAAGGCGAGGAGCTTATTTCTCTTCGTGCCGAGTATGAGGCTAATCTTGAGAGAGTTGCTGCGCTGAAGGATTACAGAGCAAGGCGCAGTCTTGAGATGGGCGTTCTCGATGAAAAGAAGGATGAATGCAGCCAGCAGGCTACCGAGCTGAGTATTAAGGCTGCCGAAACCACGGGAGCAATTCGCAGTGCTGATGAGATGATCGTTTCACTCGATGGTAGAATCCTGGAGCTTGAGAGAGACAAGGATGCGCAGAAGACAAGAATCCTTGAGCTTCAAACCCAGCGTGACGGCATTGACGAGCTCAGGAGCAAAAACGCTGAAGAGTGTGCAGAGCTTGAAAAAGAGCTTGATAATTTAAGGCAGAAGCGCACCGAGGTGGAAAGTGGTAATGATGAATTCGAAAGAGAAATAAACAATATTCGTCAGCGACTTAAGGAGATGAACTCAGGCCGTCAGGTTGCATACGAGGCGTTCCTCAGAAATGAGAACAAGCATCAGGCGCTTCTCGAGAAGCAGGATAAGCTTGGCTCGCAGCTTTGGGATGACTATGAGATCACCTATGAGGATGCAGTCGGGTTTGGCTATCCTGCCGTTACTGCAGAGAATCGTGACGAGGTTGCTCAGGTTCAGGTTTCCTGCAGAAACAAGCTTCGTGCTCTCGGTGGATATAATCCGGGTGCAATCGAGGAATATGCAGAGGTTAAAGCAAGATATGATGACCTCAGCACTCAGTATAACGATATTACTAAATCAGCCGAGGAGCTTGTTGAAATTATCAAGAGGCTTGAAATCGAAATGCGTACAAGCTTTATTGATGCATTCGAGGCTATAAACAAGAACTTTGGCATTACCTTCAGAGAGCTTTTCGGTGGTGGTAATGCAGAGCTTTCGCTTACCGATCCCGAGGACGTTCTTACGTCGGGCATCGAGATTAAAGCAGCGCCTCCCGGAAAGATTATCAAGAATCTTTCGCTTCTTTCGGGTGGTGAGCAGTCCTTTGTAGCGATTGCACTCTTGTTTGCAATACTTAAGGTTAATCCTACACCCTTCTGTATTCTTGACGAGATTGAGGCAGCTCTCGATGAGGTCAACGTTTACAGATTTGGTGAGTATATTAAGAAGTTCGGCGACGGAACGCAGTTTATACTTATTACACACCGTCGTGGAACAATGGAAATAGGCAACAGGCTCTACGGTATTACCATGCCACAGAGAGGTATTTCTCAGGCGATAGAGCTTAACGTCAGTGAAATTGAAGGAAGGGAAAAGGAGCTTTTAGATGGGGTTCTTTGACAGATTAAAGCAGGGTCTGCTTAAGACCAAGAACGCAATCGTAGATAAGGTTGATGCGTTATTTAAGAAATTTATTAAGGTAGATGAGGACCTTTTTGATGAGCTTGAGGAGCTTCTCATCTCTGCCGATATCGGTGTAAATACTACCGAGGAGATTCTTGATGAGCTTCGTGATATAGTTAAGGATAAGAGAATCAAGGAGCCATCAGAGGTAAAGCGTGAGCTTTTTGATATTCTCAGAAGAATGATTGGTGAGCACGAGCCTCTTAACCTTTCAACCAAGCCCTCGGTAATTCTCGTTATCGGTGTAAACGGAGTAGGAAAGACAACTTCCATAGGAAAAATCTCGGCAGAACTGAAAAGACAGGGTAAAAAGGTTGTTGTTGCAGCTGCAGACACCTTCAGAGCTGCAGCCGCAGAGCAGCTTAACGTCTGGACCGACCGTGCAGGCGTAGATATTATTAAGCAGGCAGCAGGTGCAGATCCTGCCTCGGTTGTATACGATGCTATCAGCGCTGTCAAGAGCCGTGGTGCAGACGTACTTATCGTTGATACCGCAGGCAGACTTCATAATAAGAAGAATCTTATGGACGAGCTTGCAAAGATCGACAGAGTTATCGCACGCGAGCTTCCCGATGCGGCGAAGGAGACACTTCTCGTTCTTGATGCAACAACAGGTCAGAACGCAGTTTACCAGGCTAAAGAGTTCAAAGAGGCATCTAAGATTACCGGTCTTGTGCTTACAAAGCTTGACGGTACTGCGAAGGGTGGAATTATTATCTCTATTAAAAAAGAGCTTGGCATTCCGGTTAAGTTTATCGGTGTGGGCGAGCAGATTGACGATATGAAGCCCTTTGACTCCAAGGAGTTTGCAGGTGCCTTGTTCGAGGAAAATTAACTTAAGGAAAAAATTATGTTGACAAGTAAACAGAGAGCATATCTTCGCTCTATTTCACAAAATCTTGATACCATTTTCCAGATAGGAAAGGGAGGTATCACCGAGGAGATTTGTAATCAGATATTCAACGCGCTTGAGGCTCGCGAGCTTATTAAAGCAAGAGTCCTTGAAAACAGTGGCTATACAGCAAAGGAAGCTGCAAGTATTATTGCCGAGGTCATTGAGTGTGACGTTGTTTCCTGTGTTGGATCACGCTTTGTGTTATATCGCGAGTCGGAAAAAAAGAAGCGCATCGAGCTTCCTAAGTAATGAAGTACGCAAATAGACAGATTGACGAGCTGCGCCTTGAGGTGGGTAGAAGGCTATCCGAAAAACGCTTCATTCATACTCTCGGTGTTGAGGAAATGGCTGTGCTGATCAGTGAAAAATGTATGCCCGAAAGGATAGATGAGATTCGTGTCGCTGCATTGTTACACGACATTTCAAAGGAATATTCTGAGGCAGAACATATTTCACTGCTTAAAAAGCATAATGTTGAATTTTCGGATGAGGATCGTGCAGTTCCTTCCATATGGCATTCCATAACAGGACCTCTCGTGGTTATGGATGATTTTTCCGAGTTTGCTACCGAGGATGTTTTATCGGCTATCAGGAACCATACAGTCGGCTCTCCCGATATGTCGCTTTTTGACGAGATTATTTTTCTCTCGGATTATATTGAGTCGGGAAGAACTCACACCGATTGCGTCACTCTTCGGAACAAGCTGCTCACGGAAGCTTTATATTTTGAAAATGAGGAGCAGTTTATAACACAGATACACAGTGCTGTTGTCGAATCGCTTGAAAACAACATAAGGCATTTGACATCACAAAACAATAAAATTCACAGTAAAACAAAGCTTACCCGTGACGCAATCAAGGCTAAGCTGGAAAGGTAAAAGATGGATATAGTTAAAGATTTACAGAATGCAGATTCGGGTACTGTTGCCCGTGAGGCAGTTAAGATACTTCTTGAAAAGAAGGCGATAAACGTAACTCTCTTCGACGTCAGAGAGAAGAGCAGTGTTACCGATTATTTTGTAAACGCTACCGGACGCTCCTCCACACAGGTATCGGCTCTTGCTGATGAGGTGGATGAAAAGCTTTCCGAGAGAGGCAGAGCAGCACTTCGAACCGAGGGTAAGAGAGGAAACGGTTGGATACTCGTTGACTTCGGTGACGTTATCGTCAACGTTTTTGACAGAGAATCACGCGAGTTTTATAATCTCGACAGGTTTTTCCCTGCAGAGGGACAGCTTGATATCTCCGAGCTTATCGAAGAGGTTGATAAGAAATTTGAAATTAACGAGAATTGAGGTTATTGATAATGAACTACGAACACTCAAATATCGAGGCTAAATGGCAAAAGTATTGGGAAGAGAAGGGCACCTTCAAGACCGACGTCTGGGACTTTTCGAAGCCTAAGTATTACGTGCTTGACATGTTCCCCTATCCTTCGGGAGTAGGACTTCACGCAGGACATCCGGAGGGATATACGGCAACCGACATTATGTCGCGTATGAAGCGTATGCAGGGCTACAACGTGCTTCACCCCATGGGATATGATTCCTTCGGTCTGCCTGCAGAGCAGTATGCCGTAAGCACAGGTAATCATCCCAACGGCTTTACTCAGGAGAACATCAAGACATTCTCGGCACAGCTTCGCGAGCTTGGCTTTGACTACGACTGGTCAAAGATGATAGCTACATCCGATCCTTCCTTCTATAAGTGGACTCAGTGGATATTCAAGAAGCTTTATGAGGCAGGCTATGCAAAGCGAATTGAGATGCCTGTAAACTGGTGCGAGGCACTTGGTACAGTGCTTTCAAACGACGAGGTTATTGACGGTAAGTCCGAGCGTGGTGGCTATCCCGTTGAGAAGCGTATGATGATGCAGTGGGTTATCGACCAGCCTGCATTCGCAGAGAAGCTTCTTTCCGGCCTTGACGAGATCGATTGGCCTGAATCCACTAAGGAAATTCAGCGTAACTGGATTGGTAAATCCACAGGTGTTGAGGTCGACTTCAAGCTTGTGGGTGGTGGAGATTTCTCCATATACACAACCTGTATTGAAACAATTTACGGTATAACCTTCATGGTTCTTGCTCCCGATGGCAAGATTACTCAGTCGCTTATGGACAGAGTAGAAAATAAGGATGAGGTTAATGCCTATATTGCCGAAACTCTTAAGAAGAGTGATATGGACCGTACCGAGCTTAACAAAACCAAGACCGGCTGTCCTCTTAAGGGTGTTTATGCAATTAATCCTGTAAACGGCAAGGAGGTTCCGGTATTTATCGGTGATTTTGTTCTTGCAAACTACGGTACAGGCGCAGTTATGGCAGTTCCCAGCCACGATCAGCGTGACTATGAATATGCTGTTGCACACGGTATTCCTATGATCCAGGTTATAGACGGCAGAGATGTGTCCGAATGCGCATTTGAAAAGCAGGATTATCTCGGTCGTGGCTGTAAGCTTATCAATTCCGAGGAGTTCACAGGCCTCACCGTTGAGGAGGCTAAGGAGGCTATTACAGTTAAGCTTGAAAAGGCAGGCGTTGCAAGAAGAAAGGTAAACTATCACTTCCGTGAGTGGATCTTCGCACGTCAGCGTTATTGGGGCGAGCCTGTTCCTTGCGTATATACCGAGGACGGCGAAACTGTGTTCCTTCCCGATGAGGAGCTTCCTCTCGTTCTCCCCGAGCTTGAGGACTATAAGGGTAAGAACGGCAAGGCACCTCTTGAGAATGCTACCGAGTGGAAGCAGTATGACAAAGGTGGCATAAAGGGTATCCGCGAAACCTCTACAATGCCCGGTTCTGCAGGTTCCTCCTGGTACTATATGCGATATATTGACCCTCAGAACGAGAACGCACTTTGCGATCCTAAGCTTCTTGAGCATTGGCTTCCCGTAGACCTTTACGTTGGTGGTCCCGAGCATGCTGTAGGTCACCTTATGTATGCGAGAATCTGGAACAGATTCCTTTATGACGAGGGTATTTCTCCTGTAAAAGAGCCCTTCAAGAAGCTTGTTCATCAGGGTATGATCCTTGGTGAGAACGGCATCAAGATGGGTAAAAGATTCCCTGAGTTCGTTGTTAACCCCAGTGATATTGTTCGTGAATACGGTGCAGATACTCTCCGTCTTTACGAGATGTTTATGGGTCCTCTCGAGGTTTCCAAGCCCTGGAGCTCCACTGCTGTTGCAGGTGCAAGAAAGTTTATTAACCGTGTGTGGAACTTCTTCACCGAGCAGAGTAACCTTACCGATACCGATGATGGCAGTTTGACAAAGCTCTATCACCAGACCGTTAAAAAGGTTACACATGATTTCGAAACTCTCGGCTTCAATACTGCAATTGCACAGATGATGGTATTCGTTAACGAGGTTTACAAGAACGGCTCTTGTCCTAAGGAATATGCAGAGGGCTTTATCAAGATGCTCTCCTGTATCACTCCTCACGTTGGCGAGGAAATCTGGCAGATCCTTGGTCATACCGAGTCTATCGCTTACGAAAGCTGGCCCGTATATGACGAAGCAAAGTGTGTTGACGACGTTATCGAGATGCCTATCCAGGTAAACGGTAAGGTCAGAAACGTTATTGCTATTGCAAAGGCTGCCAGCAAGGAAGAAATTCTTGCTATCGTTAAGGCAGATGAGAAGATTGCAAACGCAATCGAGGGAAAGACAATAGTCAAAGAGATCGTCGTTCCCGGCAAGATTATTAATATTGTAGTTAAATAATTAGAAAAAGACGGACACTTTCGGGTGTCCGTCTTAATTTATGGGGTGGAGAAGAGCTTACGAAGTTTATTTGAGGTTGAGTCATCAAAGTTGTTATTTTCTATAACCTTTTCTAAATTATGAGCTCTTTTTATTGTTATTTGATCGTGATTATAAGGAAGGCGAGTTGTCAAGATGGCAAAAAAAGCCTTCCCCTTGGGGAAGGGGGACCATTTATGGTGGATGAGGTATAAAGAATATTAATGCCTAAAATATTCCTCACTGTATTGAAGGCGCGCCCTGGAGGGTACAGCTATGCGGGGAAATATGCTGTGGTAATTACGCTTATTGTACTGATTGCAAGCGACTACTCCGCATTACGCTGGATACCGCTAAAGCGGTATGCGAACTCCGATGCACAGCATCGGGGTTCGTCCTCCGGGCGAGCCACAAAAAGAGAGAC
>JAFTON010000042.1 GCA_017463765.1 Clostridia bacterium
TAAACGGAGATAGAACAAAAACTCAAATAAAAAGGAGAAAACCATAGGTTTTCAACCTTAGATTTTCTCGGTTAGATAAATATTGATGGTAGAGGCACATTTAATAGTACCTCTACCTTTTTTGTTCGGTTATGCCTAAATAAAGCAGCCCCTTTTAATATGTTGTTTTATTTTTCAAGACTCTGTAAATGGAACGATAGCTCTCGAGACGGGTTTTTGCAATCCTGCCCTCGGCAGCTGCGCGAGCTACGGCGCATTCATCCTCACCCTCGCCGACGTGAGCACAATCGGCATAACGGCATTTTCCTACGTATGGTATAAGCTCCGGGAAGGTGGGGAGCAGCTCATCAAGGCTGAAGAAATCAAACCTTGCGAAATCTATCAGCGAGAAGCCCGGTGTATCTGCGAGAAAGCCTGTTTCAGACTCTGTGTCGATATCAAAAATCTCCACGTGGCGCGTTGTGTGTCTGCCACGCTCGATCTTGCGCGAGATCTCTGCCGTAGCAAGCGTTAATGTCGGGAACAGAGTGTTCATCAAGGTAGATTTACCAACACCCGATGCACCTGCAAACGCAGAGGTTTTACCCAATGTGATGTTGCGCCTGATATACTCTGAAAGCTCGCTTATCCCTTCGCCAGCCTCGGAGGAGGTGACAAAGGTGGGGATGCCTGCAAGGTTATATATACCGGCGTATTCATCGGCTGCATCAGACTGCAGATCGGATTTTGTAATAACGATCACGGGAACTATTGAATTATGTACAGCTATGGCAATAAGCTTATCCACCGTTTCAATAACCGGCGAAGGCTTTGCTGCTGCGAAGACTATGAATAGATAATCAAGGTTTGCAAGAGGGGGACGGATAAGCGAATTCTTCCTATCCTCGATATGCGAGATGACGACACCGTCGGGCGTGGAATCATCGATAGTAACCCTTACGTTATCACCGATAAGCACCTTTGCCTCATCACGCTTCAGCACACCTTTAGCACGGCAGGCAAGACGGCTGACCTTGCCGTCCTCCTCTATTCTGACCTCATAAAGTCCACCGAGGCCCTTTACAACCTTACCAATTTTTTCAGTAATCAAGTACTTTTCTTCCTTATTATATATTGGAATAGAATATTAACGTTCTTATTCCTCTTCATCCTTTTTCATATTAGAACGTCTGAGCTGACCACAGGCAGCGTTTACGTCACTGCCAAGCCTACGCCTTACAGTAGCAGTTATTCCACGCCTTTCAAGCGTCTTTGCAAAGGCGTTAACCGACTCCACACTTCCCTTTCTGAACCCTGTTTCCTCAACCTCGTTCACACGGATCAGATTAACGTGTATAGGCGCACCACAGCTACGGAATGCAGAAATAAGCAATGCAGCAAGCTTATTTGCGTCAGACTCGCTGTCGTTTTTTCCCGAAATAAGCGTATATTCAAAGGAAATACGCCTGCCCGTAGTCCTATAGTATGAACGGCAGGCAGATAGAAGCGAATCAATGTTCCACTTATTGTTGATTGGCATAATCTCCGAGCGCTTCTCGTCATCAGAAGCATGAAGAGAAATGGAAAGAGTGATGGGAAGGTCCTCCTCTGCAAGACGGTATATACCGTCCACAACTCCACAGGTAGAAAGCGAGATATGACGGTATCCGATATTAAGTCCATCAGGATGATTTACAAGCTTCAAAAACTTAATAACGTTGTCATAGTTATCAAGAGGCTCGCCTATACCCATCATAACGATGTTTGAAATGCGCTCGCCACTGTCAAGCTGGGCAGCGATTACCTGCCCGAGAAGCTCAGATGGATAAAGATTACGTACACGGCCACCAATGGTGGAGGCGCAGAATTTACAACCCATGCGACAGCCCACCTGGCTGGAAATACATAGAGTATTACCGTGCTTATACCTCATAAACACGCTCTCGATGCAGGCTCCGTCATGAAGTCGGAAAAGATATTTTACGGTGCCGTCAATTTTCGACACAAGCTTTTCCTCTACCGTCGGGAGAGTATCAAGTGTTTCGTTTACAAGCTTCTCGCGCAGCGCCTTCGACAGATTGGTTATCTCACCGATCCTCTCGCCCTTATGAAGCCTTGCAAAAACCTGCTTAGCCCGAAACTTCGGCTCGCCGATAGAAACAAAATATTCCTCAAGCTCGGTGGGCAAAAGCGATAATAAGTCAACTTTAGTTGTCATTTTATGTTATTTCCTTCTGATTTTCGCAATAAAGAAGCCATCACAAATCTGAATATGTGGAAGCAAAGTAAGCATACCACCCTTTGCAATAAGACCGTCAACCTCAAAGGGTACAAGCTCGAAGGATGGGTTCTGCGACAGAAATTTATCTACAATGCGCTCATTTTCATTCGGGTTAAGGGTACAGGTGGAATACACCATATAGCCACCCGACTTAAGATAGGTTGATGATGCTGTGAGTATTTCAAGCTGAAGAGCGTTAAGCTCCTCCAAATTACTAAGGTCCTTATATCGCAGATCGGGCTTTTTGCCAAGAACGCCAAGTCCCGAGCAGGGAGCATCGCAGATAACCCTGTCTGCCTTACCCACAAGGGTGGGATCGGGATTGGTGGCATCACGCCTTGCAACCGATATATTATTAAGTCCAAGACGCTCTGCACCCGAACGAATCAAGGAAAGCTTGCTTTCATGAAGGTCGAAGGAGTGTATCTCTGCCTTACCACCCGAAAGAACGGCAGCAGCAAGGCTCTTACCACCGGGCGCTGCGCAGGTATCAACTATAAGGCTATCCTCCTGTGGATCAAGAACTCCAACCGAGATGGCAGACGCCATATCCTGAACGAAGAAGAGTCCCTCCTCAAACCCGGGAAGCCTCTCGGGATTTACCGAGCCACGAAGTCTCAGCGAAATCGGCGAAGAAATGCTTACCAGAACGTGACGGTCCTCTTCAATAAGCTTCCATCTGTAATCCTCACGTGAGATTTTCAAGGTGTTGACCGAAATATCGGTATATTTATAGCTATTAAAGAAGGAAAGGAGACGCTCGGTATCCTCCCTGCCATAAAGAGCATCAAAATGCTTGACAATCGACAGTGGGAAGGAATACTTAACCGACAGAAAACGACGGTAGTTTTTCTCCTCGGAGGGCATGGGCATATTGTTCTTCTGCCTTACTGCAGCACGGAGAACTCCGTTTACAAAGGATTTTTCGCCGGGTGTTTTCGCAAGCTTTACACTCTCGTTTACGGCTGCGAAGTCGGGTATAGACGTCATATCAAGTATCTGACAGAGACCGAGACGCAAAATATTTTTGGTGTGAGGCTCGATATCAGCCTCAGATCGCTTCGATAAAGCGCAGATATAATAATCATAGCTAAGCTTACGCTCCACCGAGGTGTAAATAAGCGCAGTTAAAGCCGCCTTCTCCTCCCTCGACAATCCGTCGGTCAGGTGGGTTGAAAGCGCAAGATTGATAAACTTTCCTCCTGCCTCATATTCATCGAGAATACGAAGAGCAATCTGCCTTATATTCATACAAAATACCTTTTATTCTTTATTCAAGTATATCTCCGAGAGATATCTTTCTGCCACGGACAAAATCGCCTGCCGTCATCTTACCCTTTCCTTCGGGGATAAGCACAGTTACGCGAAGCGCTCCCTCTCCACAGGCAACAGTAATATATCCCTCTCCTTTATCGCTAAGATCAATAACCTCACCCGGTCTACCACATCCGTCAACAGGACGTGCCTTGTTAATCTTCAGCATCTTCCCCTTATGGAAGGCGAAGGCACCCGGAATGGGAGTTACTCCACGGATGATAGGATCCAGCCTTACTGCCGGGAGTGTAAAATCTATCTTACAGTCCTCCTTCTCAACCTTCTTTGCATAGCAGGCGAGAGAGTCGTCCTGTTTTATTCTGTCGGCTGTGCCGTTATAAATCTTCTCAATGGTTTCGGAAAGAAGCTTGCCACCTACCTCTGCAGATCTGTCGTGAATTGCCTCAAAATCATCCTCGGGAAGTATGGGGAATTTCTCTACCGAGATAATATCACCTGTATCAAGTCCCTCTGCCATATACATAACGGTAACTCCGGTTTCGGTCTCGCCCTCCATAATAGCACGTTGCATAGGAGCAGCGCCACGGTACTTAGGAAGCAAAGATACATGAAGGTTCACGCAACCGTATTTGGGATATTCAATAACGTTAAGAGGCAGAATTTTACCGTATGCGACAACAACGATAATCTCGGGCTTATAGAGCTCAAGCAGCTCACAAAATGCCTCGTCACGAAGAGTTTTAGGCGTATGAACCGGAATACCGTGATCGAGTGCAAGCGACTTTACCGGCGTGGGTGTCATGGTATTTCCTCTGCCACGGGGCTTGTCCTCTCTTGTAATTACGGCAGTGATACCGTGTCCGTCGTCCAGAAGCTGCTTAAGGCAAATCGCCGAAATCTCAGGCGTGCCCATAAACATAATATTGTTCATTCTTCGGTTAATCCTTTCATAAAAGGCTTATCTTAATCCAGAGGACGAATCTGCACGTCGATATAAAGCTTGCCATCCAGGTGATCGCACTCGTGACAAATCGCACGTGCAAGAAGATCACTGCCACTTACCTCAAACTCCTCACCGTGACGGTTCATCGCTCTGACGGTAACAGCCTTAGGACGCTTGGTAATACCGTATTCACCGGGATTGGAAAGACATCCCTCCTGCTCTGTCTGCTCGCCTGCAAAAGCGATGATCTTTGGGTTGATGAGCTCGATAACATTTCCCTCCTCAACCTCAATTACGGCGATACGGCGAAGAACGCCAACCTGAACTGCAGCAAGTCCACAGCCACCCTCGGCACGCATTGTTTCTATCATATCGTCAATAAGCGTAACTATTCTGGGAGTGATCTCGGTAACGGGTCTTGACACCTTGCGAAGCATGGGGTCTCCGAATTTAACTATCTTTAATTTTGCCATTTTCTTTTCTCCTTATCTATATGGTCATCGGGTTCATATCCACCGAAAGCGTAACGTGACGTGCAGTGGAAAACTCACACAAAAGCTGATGGAACAAAAGACGGGAGTCTCTGTTCAGCTTACATTTAACGACCATTCTCATTCTGTATTTATCATTTATTTTATAAACCTGTGCCTCAAAGGGACCGAACACGATGAAGGGAAGCTTGCTGTAATCGCTGCGCATTCTTTCAAGAATAGAATCCGAAAGATGCTTCGATTCCTTCATCAGCTCTGCCTCGTCCTCCGAGGTCAAGGTAAGATATACTATATCACAGAAGGGTGGATATGAAAGCTCGCGTCTGAGCGCAATCTCACCCTCATAAAATTTTTCATAATCCTGTAAGCACGCCAGCCTGATAACCTCGTTTTTCGGTGCGAAAGTCTGTATGACGGCAATACCACCGTCGGTAGCTCTTCCTGCCCTGCCTATAACCTGGGTCAGAAGCGAGAAGGTTTTCTCTGCTGCACGAAAATCACTGACGTGCAAGGAGGTATCTGCAAGAGCAACGCCAACGAGCGTAACTCTCGGGAAGTCATGTCCCTTAGCAACCATCTGTGTGCCGAGGAGAATATCTGCCCTTCCCTCTCTGAAGTCCTCTAACATTCTGTCATAAGAAAGCTTTGTTCCTGTGGTGTCGGCATCCATACGAAGCACCGACATATCGGGAAGATATTTATTAAGCTCTGCATCAAGCTTTTGCGTTCCATAGCCTAAGAAGGACAGCTTCTCTGCAGAGCAGGAGGGACATTTTTTCGGTACGCTCTGAGTATAACCACACATGTGACATAACAGCTTTCCACCCTCGGGACCGTTATGATAGGTAAGCGAAACCGAGCAGCGAGAGCAGCTTAAAACCTCGCCACATTCCTTACAGTTTATCTGCGTGGAATAACCTCGCCTGTTCAGGAAGAGGATTGCCTGTCTCTCGTTTTCATATACCGATTTCAGCGATTTATGCAATCTGTCACTGATCGGTGAGGTGTTACCAAGCCTGAGCTCCTCGCGCATATCAACGATTATGGCATCGGGAAGCCTTACGCCACCGTATCTCTCGGTCAGGGTAACCAGAGTATAGCTACCACTTTTTGCCTTATAAAAGCTTTCAAGAGATGGTGTAGCAGATGCAAGAAGCATCAGTGCGTTATTCTGTCCACAACGGTATGCAGCAATATCACGGGCGTGATATTTGGGATCAGACTCGGATTTATAGGTATGCTCATGCTCCTCGTCAATAACGATCAATCCAATATTTTCAAGAGGAGCAAAAATTGCCGAGCGAGTTCCGATAACCAGATCAACCTCGCCACGCTTGATTCTGCGCCAAGCGTCAAATCGCTCGCCCTGCGAGAGCGAGGAATGAATTACGGCAACCCTCTCTCCATACCTTGTACAGAAAATGTTTACCGTCTGGGGAGTCAGCGCGATCTCGGGTACTAACATTATTACACTGCGCCCTTCGCTAAGGGTTTTATCAATCGCCTTCATTATTACCTTCGTCTTACCACTTCCCGTTACACCGAAAAGAAGTACGGCGCGCGCAGCATCACACATCAGCTCACGCTCTATAGACTCATATGCAAGCTGCTGATGTGGGCTCAGCTCTATCGGAGCATTATTTCTTATTCTGGCATACTCGGCATAGGGATTTCTTATGCTCTCGGACTCCAGTATCTTAATAATCCCCTTATCCCTGAGAGCAGAAATATTGGCATATGACGTGCCAGGCATAGCGCGAAGCAGCTCGATATCTGCGCTTCCTATATCTCGAAGATACTCGATAATCAACCTCTGTCCGTCGCTGCGAATGCCTGCCCTGCCCTTTGCCTGAAGGAGAGAATCCACCTCCTCTGCCGACAAGGTAAGAACGCAGGTTTTCTTAATCTTTACGTTCGGAATATCCGAAAGAGCACCCGAAGGAATAAGGCATCTGACTGCCTCACCAAAGGTAGATAATGTATGTCCCTTAAGAAACAGACACAGCTTAAGCATCTCCTCGCTCAGCGAGAAGCGTCGGTCCAGAACCGAGTGCACTCTCTTTACACCCTCAGCGTCGCAGCTATCCTTAAGCTTTGTAACGGCAGCAAGGCGAAGCCTGTCAGCTCTGCCGAAAGGAACCTTGACGATATCACCTACCGTAAGGTCATCGGCGCATAAATAGTCAAAGGGGCGGTCTATATGATACGGAGCATCAAAAAGATATACTTCACAATACACACAGTCCACCTCTTTTCCTAAAAATTATTAAAGTTATACTTCACCAAAGTGAAATACTATCTGCCTATCGAAAAATCAATATGCAAAGCAGATTCTCAAAAGAGAAAATCAAGGACGCTTCATCTTGAAACGACCAGACTGCATCTTTGCGATAGCGATCTTAACAGCCTTCTGATCCTTATATTCGGGATCGATAAGAGCAGCCAGGGGCTTCTCTGTTTCGTGATTATCGATCATCTTCTGTGCCTTTGCTCTCATCTCGATGTACTCATCGGTAACGATACGTGCGCACTTTGCAACACCGATAACCAGCTCGTAACGGTTAAACTCATCATTTGTAAGCTGTTTTACTGTTGGATAAATCATTTTTATTCTCCATTCTGCCTTTCGGCTTCAAAAATTAACTTGTTGTTTTTTGAGGAAATTACTCCTCGTCCTCGCCCTCGTCCTCGGTGGTATCGTCACTCAGGCGATTTGTGATTGTCTCGGTCTGAATTGCAGACAGAATTACGTGCTCGGAATCGGTGATTATCACTGCCCTTGTACGTCTGCCACAGGAAACGTCAATCACGCGTCCGTCCTCCTTTGCATCACGCACAAGCCTCTTGATAGGCTCGGAGTCGGGAGACGCAATTGCAACAATGCGTCCTGCTGATACCATATTACCAAAACCAATATTTATGAATTTCATTAGGAACCTCTCTTACTCAATATTCTGAATTTGTTAGCGATTACATACGTCGAGCAGAAACTTTGATTTAATCTACACTTCACCAAAGCCTTAGAAATTTTGAGAGAATTTTGATGAAGTGCGAAGATTTTTATGCGACAGGCGTAGTTATCTACGTCGAGCATAAAAACTCTGAAGCAATTCGCAAAATTCACCAAAATTTTATTCTATATTCTGGATTTGCTCGCGTATCTTCTCAAGCTCCCCCTTCATATTAACAACTATTCGAGCGATTTTCGCATTATTTGCTTTTGATCCGATTGTGTTGGTTTCACGGTTAAGCTCCTGCATCAGGAAATCAAGCTTTCTGCCCGAAGGCTCGCCCGACTCGATTATATCATAGAACGCACCAAAGTGGGAACGAAGCCTTACCAGCTCTTCATCTATAGCGATCTTATCTGCCCAGATTGCGCATTCGGTCAGGAGTCGGTTCTCGTCAATCTGAATGCTTGAATCATCGAGGATCGCTCTGATCTTACTCTCAAGCTTGTCACGGTAACCGACGGTATCCTCCTTCGAGATTGCCTCTACATCATCAGCATATGAGCGAACGAGCTCAATCTTTGCCTTGATATCGGCCTCAGCCTTAGCTCCTTCTCTCTCACGCATTTCGCTATATCCGACAATCGCCTCGTCAAGAACCGAACGGAACAGCTCCCATTCAGCCTCCAGATCCTCCTCCGGCTTATCGTGAGTGAATATATCCTGATTACGGGCAACCGTCATAACACTTATATCATCGGGCAGACCGAACTCATCGGAAAGACGGCGCAGAGCTGTAAGATAGCTATTGAGATAACCAACGTCAAGTCCAACGTTACCAACACCCGAGGTGTGATTTTCCACCGTAACAAAAACGTCAACCTTAGCTCTTCCGATAGCATTCTGCTTAACGTGCTCCTTAATACGTTCCTCAAGAAAAACGTACGCACGAGGAAGCTTAACGTTGCAGTCAAAGAAGCGTGAGTTTACGCTCTTGATTTCTATTGTAATATCTTTTTCTTCGCCACGGCGTTTTGCTCTGCCGAAGGCAGTCATTGACTTAATCATTTATTATCCTCCGAAGCTCCACCCTGAAGTGGTTTTTTTCTCGGTTTTTTCGAAAGTGCCTTAAGCTCGGCAGTGAATGAGTCGATATCCTGGAAGTCTCTGTATATGGAGGCAAAGCGAATATATGAAACTATATCGCATTCCTTAAGTCTCAGGAGTACCATCTCACCGATCTCCACAGAGGTGATCTCGGTTCTGACCTCGTTCATAAGCTCCTGCTCTATGGATAAGGCAATGGCATCGGCATCCACAGCACGCTTCTGACAGGCTATCCTGATACCACGGGCAAGCTTATGCTTATCGAAGAACTCACGACGTCCATCACGCTTGATAACAGCAATCGGAACGATATCCACAACCTCATAGGTGGTAAATCTCTTTCCACAGGAGGGACATTCGCGACGGCGTTTTATACTTACACCCTCATCTATAGGACGGGAATCAAGAACACGGGAGTCGGGGTGATTACAAAGGGGGCATTTCATTTCTTTTGCCTTTCTAAGCTACATATATATTTAAATAAAATATTTACATATTTAATCAGTATATTATAACATAAATATTTTAAAAAGTAAAGTATTTTAATAAAAAAAGAGGCTTGCCAAATTGACAAGCCTCAAAGGATAAATAAAATATTTTACTTTTTAGCGAACCAACCCTTTACTTTGTCGGTGAATTTTTCCATAAATCCTATCTCAAGCTTTGAAAACCACTTGAAAGTAAGAGGCCATACGGCACCTGCGAAAGCTACGATAAGGAAATATCTCACCGAACGGGCAACAAACTCGTTACCAAAGAGTGCGGTAAGAGGTGCGCTGAGCCCCGACTTGATAATCAGAACGCCTGCAAGACCACCGATAAGCTTGATAATCTGCGCATACCAACGGGCATTGGTTTCAAAATTTATGTACCTTGAATCTATGAAATGAACCAAGACAAGTCCTGCCGTACAGCCAAGAAGGGTGCAGGCATTCTTAAGCCCACTCTGGTAATTATGAGGATCAAGGAAAGAAACGCCGGAAAGCGAGAGCACGTAAGCAAGGAATCCGATGGAAAGCACCACAGAACCGACAACGATCCATGGCATGCATTTCTTAAAGTTATCTTCTGTTGCGAAGCAAGGGCGAAGCGCAAGAACAAGACCGAGAGCAACAAGGAGCGATACAATTACGTCAAGAGGAGTATGAACACCAAGATACATTCTGGAGAAGGCTACAAGAACAATGATGGTAACGCAGAGAGCCGTTTTCCACTTTTTAGGCTTATAAGCAGCGATAGCACCGTAAGTTCCGGCAATATTCTGAGTATGACCCGAAGGGAAAGAATAGCCTGTCGCCTCTTCACGAGCCGATTCTATAATTTCAAAATCAGGGTCAAGCACCCAGGGACGGGGAATACGGAAGAAAAGCTTTGCCATCTGATTCACAACAGTGCCGACAAGACCTGTGATAAGAATAAAGTACCCTTCTCTCTTATTAACGCACCAGAAGAAAAGAATAGCAATAACGAGGAAAAATGTTTCCTCTCCAAGATGAGTTATCAGCGAGAAAAACCAATCAAAAAATGGGTTACGTATGCTTTCAAGAAAATAAAGAAAAGGCATGCAACCCTCAGCAAGCTTTTGCATAATGTTCATAAGCGTCTCCTATCTAATTAATTTTTAAACATATATAGATATATTCCAATCCACTGTACCACAGCGCCGGCAAGAACGAAGAAGTGCCATATAAAATGACTGACGCGTGAGCGAAGCAGAAAAGGAATCAAGCCGAGTGTATAGAGTATTCCACCACCCAGAATATACATCGCAAGCGGAAAATTAACAGAAATAATTCCGGGCAGGAGCATCAATGCGCTCCAACCAAGCAAAACGTAAAGTGGAATGTGCAAAAAACTTAGTCTGGATGGACCAAAAACTCCGACAAAGGTGATACCGCAGGCAATTATCGCCCACTGTACGCCGAAGAAAACGTAGCCGAAAAGATCGCCGAAGAAGCAAAGCAACACGGGAGTAAAGGTTGCACCTATTAGAAGGTATATTGACGAATAATCGAATCGGTGAAAAAGTCTTTTTACTGCACTGCCGTGAACGAAAGCATGATAAAGGCAGCTGGACATAAAGAGAATGAACAATCCAAGAAAATAAATGACTGCAGAAATATACTCAATTCTCCTATCAGCCTCAATAAGCATAAGCACAAGTGCGACCAGCGCGAATACAGCACCAAGACCATGTGTAATCGAATTGCCTATTTCCTCAAGGAGAGGTCTTTTCGGTGGATTCTGAGGCTTTTTTTCTCCACTTACAAGATAATACTCGTCCATCGACTTATTATAGACCTGCTCGGCCTCACCAAGCTTCGCTCTATAGCATTCCTCTGCACTTGTAAGCAGCGCGCGATATTCTATCCTGGCTGCCTTTTTATCATTTTTAAGTTTTTTCTTAATATCCTTTTTCGTCATTTTATCGAATAAATGCATCCTTTTGACAACTATAATTTGCTTTTAGATGCAGAATTCGGCGCAAAACCGTGATGATAAACAACGAGTGATGCACCGAAATTTTGCTCTGTATTTTTCTTTTTTTCAGAAGAAATCGCCTAATATAACAATCAGATTTTGAGAAGCTTTCTTACGCATTCAGCAATTCTCTCATCCTTACAGTTAGCGAAGAAGTACTCCTTAAACTTAGCGCCGGAAAGAGCACCGACGGTAAGATCTCTGTCAAGATTTTCAAGAATGTAAACAATATCAGTATGGGTAACTTTTTTTACCTCGTCAAGAATCTTCTTGTTTCTCTGCTCGGGAACTGCTCTCTCGCGAGGATAACCGAGACCCCATTCCGAAACAAAGAGCTTCTCAAAAACATACTGAAGATTAAGCTCGCAGCCCCAACCCCAACCCTTAGCAAAAGGCATAGAGATTGCATTACCATTGTTTACCTGAGTGAACTGATATGCGTCGGTGGGATCAACTACGTGGCCACACAGAACGCCCGGGAACGCATTACAAGCAAGCATTGCGCCCTCACCTGTACCACAGCCGGTGATAACAAGATCACATGCACCGGAATTAAGCAGAACGGCAGAAAGTATACCTATCTGAACGTAGGTAAGCTGCTCCTTGTCCTCTGCAGAGTACATACCGTAGTTATATACCTCATGACCAAGAGGCTCTACAACAGAGCGAAGCGTAGACTCAATAAGGGCATTTTTGGCAGCCTGGCTATTTTCATTAATAAGAGCAATTTTCATTATATTTTTCCTTTTTTTTATTAATAACACGCAGTATCAGCGTACGCGACGCACCAAGAAGCACAGAGTTACCTACTCCGAGCTGAGCATTCCAGGCGCAACAAAGTATGACGAGAAATTATGGCGTTAAACGGTTAGGACCACGGAACAGGAACTCAGCTTCCTTAATCGAAAGGCCGAGGAAGAGCATTGTAAGACGGTCGATACCAAGACCGAAGCCACCGTGGGGAGGACATCCGTACTTAAAGAATTCGAGGTAGAATTTAACGTCTTCAGCAAGGCCCTTTTCCTCTGCCTGCGCCTTAAGGACGTCATAACGGTGCTCACGCTGCGCACCTGTGGTAATCTCAACACCACGCCAGATAAGGTCATATCCCTGAGGAATTCCCTGCTCGTCACGCATATGATAGAAGGCTCTTTCCTTAGCATCATAGTCGGTGATAAAGAGAAATTCGTGATCAAACATATCACGAGCGAGCTGCTTTGTCATACGCTCTGCCTCGGTTGTAAGGTCGCCCTTAAGCTCATCGGGAACAGTATATCCATATCTCTTCTCAAGCTCGTCATAAACGTCTCTGAGCTTCATTCTGGGGAAAGGAAGGCTGGGAACGATTACTTCATACTCAGGGCCGTAAAGCTCTACGATCTTATCGCCGTGCTTTTCCTTAACCTCAGCGAGTGCATAGGTAAGAAGCTCCTCCTCCATCTTCATAACGTCATCGAAGGAATCGATATAAGAGAATTCAAGATCAAAGCCGGTAAACTCGGTAGCATGCTTATTGGTATAGGACTTCTCTGCTCTGAATACAGGGCCTGTCTCAAAAATTCTCTCAAGACCGGAAGCCATAGCCATCTGCTTATAAAACTGAGGAGACTGTGCGAGGTATGCAACACCGTCGAAATACTTAACCTCGAATACGTCAGATCCGGATTCACTTGCAGCAGCAATAAGCTTAGGAGTATGAATCTCGATGAAATTACGGTCTACAAGGAATTTACGCATTGCATTGGTGAGAGTGGTCTGCATTTTATACATAAGCTGATTTTTCTCGCGACGAAGGTCGATCCATCTGAAGTCCATACGAACGTCGATGTCCGAGTCGTCCTTAATAGGAAGTGCTTCAGCAACAGATTCAATTCTCATAAAGGTGGGATACATTTCCTTACCACCCATTTTTACGTATTCGCTTGCAACAACCTCACCCTCAAAGGTAACAACAGAGTGAATAGTGAGTTTATCAAGCATCTCAGAGAACTCGGGATGCTTTTCCTTTTCAATAGTGATCTGGAGCTTACCTGTAATATCTCTTACAACGATAAATGCCATTGTTCTCTTGTTACGGAAATTCTCAACAAATCCCTGAACTCTGACGACGCCGGGAGTTACGTCTTTAATGTAGGTTCTTTCCATTTTTCAATTCCTTTTTATTTAAAATTATTTGTTTTGTTATAAAAAATAAACACAATTTTTCACAATAATATTATATCATTAAAGTTGCAAAATTGCAATAGATTTCTCTTAATTTAGTAACTTTATTCTATGAATATATTTAGGGTAAAAGAAAAAACGCCCTATCAGACCACGCTTTATGAAATCAATAATATATTAGTGATTAAAAGCATTTATCAATAGAAGCTATTAATTTCCCCTTTTATATATCGCAGGTTGTGCCTGCTTAGAACAGAAAACAAAAAGGGGCGTTTATCTGTATTCTTAATGTCAAAAAAGTAAAAAAGAAAGGTATATCTTTCACCACGATATGTTTTAATTGTAGCCAATTCAAATCGCAACGAAGCAGAATCGTATAAAAACATTTCACTGTTAATTATTATCAACGGTAAACATAAAGCGAAACCGCCCGTTTCATCAACGGGCGGTTCAAAATATTATTTAATTTTCTGCCAATTCTTTTGTTGCAGATATTCGATTAAAAGCTATAATAAATTAAATAATATAAATTACGCTAAATCGTTATAAACTCTTACGTTGATCCAACCGTCACAGGTTGCGCATTTGAATACGCCTTCTGCATAACCGCCGTTTTCACGAAGAGCCTTTTCCCAAGCCTCTGCCATAGCCTCAGTGATGGTCTGTCCTTCAGCTCTGTCAAATACGAGTGTAATACCATAAGTAGAGATATTGAAGTAAATATTACCATCTTCGTCGTACTGTGCGAACTCGAGAATATCAACAATCTGTCCATCCTCTGTTCGAATGGAATGGTTTTTAACTGCATCAATCACATTAGTTGCAGTCGCACTACCAACCTTCACGCCATTGTTATAAACGTTTGCAACATAAACGCAGCATCCGTTTACACAAGTAGGATCGGTGCATGCGGTATTATGAGAGTGCTCAACCTCATAGGAGTAAGTCGTATCAACTGAAGGATCATAAATATGACCACACTCTTCAGCAGTGCAAACACCCGAGAGAATAAAATCACCATCATTGTATGCAAGGGTCCATTCAAAGTTATGACCAAGAGCCTCGACTTCAATTATCTCTGTTTCGAGAGCCTTATTGCATTCCTTACAATAAACAACCCTTTTATCTGTACCAGCATTAATGCAATCGGGATCGGTAACTCTTGAAATAGTTTCAGTAACTGTATGCTCTACGTCAACCTTCTGTCTGGAAAGCTCTGTATCACACTCTGTGCAATATACAACCTTCTCAAACGAAGCGCCCTGAGTCAACGTATGCTCTACTTCATTCTCAATTACTGCTTCTCCATATGTGTGCTGTACCATAGGGATCTCAACAAATTCAAGCTGTTCATTACATACCGAGCAAGCCTTGTAACCGGTACCTGTTTTAGTACAAGTAGGCTCTTCGATCGTAATGACTGTGTTATTAAGTCTGTGTCCAAGCGCAGAAAGTACCTGATTGTCAAACTGCTCGCCACATTCAGAACACACCTTATAGCGATAACCATCTTCTGTGCAGGTAGCGTCAACGGTAATCCATGTATTACCTGCAGCAGTATGCTCGCAAGGCGCCTTTACAAATTTCTTATAAGCGAACAGACCGACAATAACCAGAATGATTAACAGCACTATTCTAAAAATTCTATAATCGTTATATTTTGCGGTTCTCATCTGATCCTCCTCTAAAATAAAATTTTGTAATTTCGCCCAAAATTCTCCATTTAAATTTTAATATCAGCAGGGCAACCGACGGGCGATTGCCCTGCCTAATCTATTTAGTAATCATTGGAGAAAGATTACTTATTAAAATTGTTTAAGTAAAAATTACTTGTTCTCGTACTTAGCTACGATCCAGTCGCCGCACTTGGAGCACTTGTATACGTAGTAGTTCTTCTCAGTACCCTCTACAAGTACAAGCTCTTCGTCAGCGGGAGCATCGTCATGCTCGTAACCAACCTCGATCTCGAACTCAACAACGATGGTGGTCTCAACACCGATAGCCTCAGAACCGGAAATTACGAAGGTGTAAATGTCGTGCTTCTGGTAGCAGTGACCGTACTGAACAAGGTAGCCAGCGCCGATTACCTTATCGCCGGTGGTGATGTTCTCAACACAAGCAACAGGAAGCTCGATAGCCTCAACGTGATCACACTCGTCACAGGTGATGTAAACGGTGGGAACGTAGAGAACCTCGTCGTTCTCAAGGAACATAACAGCATTTACAACTACCTCATACTTGCTGTTCTCGCTGTATGCGTGACCGTTAGGATCAAGAACTACCTCGATAGAGATGGTAGTGCCATCATCGCAAGTGTAGGTGTATGTAGCCTTACCTGTATCAACACAAGTAGGAGCAAGAGTTACATCATAAGCATAAGCGTCGGTGCTAAGAGCAGGAAGCACAAGCTCGTCGATAACTACCTGAGAACCATACTCAGCAAGCTCACAAACGGTACAAACTCTCATTGCCTCGCCTGCTGCATCAGCAGTGGGCTCAGTAACTACAGTCCAAGCACCCCAAGTGTGACCGGGAGCGTCAGAAGTTACCTTAGTCTCTACGCAATCAACGTGAAGAAGCTCATCATTGTAGCATACGGTACACTCGTTTACGAAAACGGTATCCTGCATGCAGGGAGACTCACCGGGCTTCTTCTCTGCCTCGTGCCAACCGTTAGGATCGAAGGTATGACCGGGAGCAGGAATGATGTGGTGTACGTCAACGAACTCGGGAGCGTCGAACTCAACGCCACAGCCGTTCTGACATACGGGATAGTAAATCTTATCAGCGGTACAAGGACACTCTGCCTCAGCGGGAATAACCATCTTCCAAGCACCAGCTGCTACAGCCTCTTCGCTGAAATCAACGAAGTTGTGAACGTTGGAAGCAAACTCGATGTAACCAAGAAGGTCGATACCGAGATCAGGATCAACAATGCTGAAGTGATACTTGTCGGGAGTTACACAGTTACCAGGCTCTACCATGTAGAATCTGGAGTTGCTGAGAGGAGCGATAAGAGCCTCAACCTCTGCGTCGCACTTTTCGCCTGCGCAGTGGATAAGAACCTTACCGGGATTCTCGAGAGTAGGCATCTCAACTACTTCATACTCGCTGCCCTCGCCGAATACGTGATCGTCGTACTGGAAAGCTGCATCGCCACAATTCTCACAAACGAGAAGAGTGGTACCGATGTGCTCGGTGGTGTGCTCGTCAAGAACGTAAGAATCCCAAACGTGATTCTCGCAATCGGTAGCGTCAACGCCATCCTTGCCGTCCTCGCCGTCCTTACCGTCTTCACCGTCTTCGCCGTCCTTACCGTCTTCACCCTTAACTACGCCAAGGTTAACAACCTTACCGTCGGTGTAGGTAACAACAAGCTCGCCATTTTCATTGATCTCAATGTTTTCAATGCCAACACCGTCAGCACCGTTTGTGCCGTTTACGCCGTCAGCACCTGCAGGACCCTGAGGACCCTGAGGACCCTGAGGACCCTGAGGACCTTCGGGACCCTGAGCACCGGTCTCACCCTTTTCGCCCTGGATACCCTGAGGACCCTGAGCACCGGTCTCACCCTGAGGACCAGTCTCGCCCTTACAAGCAACAAGAACGGAACCGATCATGAAGCACATCACTAAAATTGCAATCAATTTAATAATGTTCTTGTTCATAGTAAATTTTCTCCTTTAAAAAATAAAATACTTTTGTGAAAACACATATCTGCCGTTTGCAAAACATCTTCGTTAAGGGGCAAAAAGCCATTGGGCGAATGGTCTGAAGCGTTCCTTAACGTCAATTTTTCGCAAAAAGACAAACTTATGCACTTTCTTGTAATGATTATACTACTTCTTGCCAAATAAGTCAATAGTTTTTTTGAAAAAAATTCTTTTTTTTGATTTTTTATTTATATTAATTATTATATATATACGGGCGAGCAAGAAAATATGTGAAAAAACAACAATTTCCAGCTATATTTATATGCATAATACCATCTGACAAAAAGGACAGAGAACCTAAACATTCCCTGTCCCTGAATTTATAGAAAATTATTCACCCTTAGGTGCTGCGTCACGCATAGAAAGGTTCTGTCTGCCCTTCTCATCGGTACCGAGATACTTAACGCGAACGGTATCACCAACAGATACAACGTCCTCAACCTTCTCGGTTCTCTGCTGCTGAAGCTTGGAGATGTGAACCATACCCTCCTTACCGGGAGCAAACTCTACGAATGCACCGATAGGAATAATTCTGGTAACGGTTCCCTCGTAGGTCTCGCCTACCTCGGGCTCGAATACGATAGCATCGATAATAGCCTTAGCCATATCTGCGCTGTCACGGTTAACTGCAGCAATGAATACAGTACCGTCGTCGTTGATATCAACCTTAGCACCGGTGTCGGCAACGATCTTCTGGATTACAGAGCCACCCTTACCGATTACGTCACGGATCTTATCGGGGTTGATAGTCATAGAGATCATCTTGGGAGCATACGCGGAAACCTCTGCTCTGGGCTCAGCGATTGCAGGAAGAATTACCTTGTCGATAATTTCATTTCTTCCCTGATGAGTAGTCTCAAGAGCCTGCTTAATAATCTCGGGGGTAAGACCGTCTACCTTAAGGTCCATCTGAATAGAAGTAATACCCTTCTTTGTACCTGCTACCTTGAAGTCCATGTCTCCGTAGAAGTCCTCAAGACCCTGGATGTCGATCATAGTATCCCAGGAGCCGTCCTCTGCAGTAATAAGACCACAGGAAATACCTGCAACAGGAGCCTTGATCGGAACGCCTGCGTCCATAAGAGCAAGAGTAGAACCGCAAACAGAGCCCTGAGAGGTAGAGCCGTTAGAGCTTACAACCTCGGACACAAGACGGATAGCATAGGGGAATTCTTCTTCCGAAGGAAGAACGGGAACGAGAGAACGCTCTGCGAGAGCACCGTGACCGATCTCACGACGGCCGGGAGAACGAAGCGCCTTAGCCTCACCTGTGGAATAGCCGGGCATGTTGTAGTGGTGCATATATCTCTTGCCTGTCTCTTCATCAAGACCTTCAAGCTTCTGTCCCTCGGAAAGAGTGCCGAGAGTAGCGATTGTAAGCACCTGAGTCTGACCTCTGGTAAAGAGACCCGAGCCGTGTACTCTGGGAATAAGACCTACCTCGGATGCAAGAGGACGGATCTCGTCCATACGTCTGCCGTCAACTCTCTTCTTGTCAACAAGAAGCCAACGACGAACGATCTTCTTCTGAATCTTGTAGATGAGTTCGGGGAGAATAGTCTTGATGTCCTCATACTTCTCCTCATAGGTTGCAACTATATCGTCCATGATGGGCTGCATCTTGGCATCTCTTACGTTCTTATCGTCGGTATCAAGAGCCTCCATCACTCTCTCCTCGCAGTAAGCGAAGATCTCATCGAACATATCGTGATCAAGCTCACCGGATGCATACTCAAACTTGGGCTTACCGATCTCAGCAACGATCTCGTTGATGAACTTAACA
>JAFTON010000043.1 GCA_017463765.1 Clostridia bacterium
GGATATAGCCTATGCTAAGGAGAAGAATATAACCATTCTGCCCTTTATGATGGAGAGTGGAATCGACGCAGTTTATTCACTGCCAAAGAACTTCGGTGAGAGGCAGTATCTCTCGCCCTTCAGCACCGATACCACCGAGGTGAGCTATGCTGAAAAGCTAAAGAAAATCCTCGAGGCAATACTTATTTCTGACGAGATGGCAAAGCGTGTCAGAGCTGCTTTTGACGCATACGTGTTCCTGAGCTACAGAAAGAAGGACCGTCGCTACGCAAACGAGCTGATGAGGATTATACATAACATTCCCGGCTGCCGTGATATTGCTATCTGGTACGACGAGTTTCTCACCCCGGGCGAGAGCTTTATGGAGAACATTGAGAAGGCTATGAAGCAGAGCGAGCTGTTTGCCCTTCTTGTTACTCCGAATCTTTTGGAAGAAGGCAACTTCGTTATGCGCGAGGAATACCCTGCGGCGAAGCGTGCAGGAAAGGCAATCCTTCCCACCGAGATGATTGACACCGACCATAGCGAGCTCAAGGCTAAATTTGACGGCATTTCCGAGCCTGTAAGAAGCGATGACGAGTGCTTCTCCGATGCGCTGCTCTCTATGATAAAGAGAATTGCAGTTACAGGAAACGACGGTGATCCGGAGCATAATTTCCTTATCGGACTTGCCTACCTTGAGGGTATTGACGTTGAGGTTGACGTTAAGCGTGGCGTAGCCCTAATAACGTCGGCTGCCGAGGCAGGGCTGCCCGAGGCTATGGAGAAGCTTTACAATATGTATGACAGTGGCGACAGAGTACGCCTTGACTACAGCGAAGCACTGAAATGGGCAGAAAGACTTGTAAGCTACTACCTGGCCGTATTTGGCGAAGATAACGATTACACTATGATGTGGATGCACAACCTTGCTCACACCTGTTTTGACGTGGGTGAGTACGCAAGAGCAATCGAGCTTCAGAAAAAGGCGTTGGAGCTTACCCGTAAGAACTGTGGAAACGAAAGCTATGAGACTATTTCGTCAATCAACGCCCTTGCTCAATCTTATCTGACGCTTGGAAATTATGAAGAAGGGCTTCTTTTACAGCAGGAAGCCTATGAAATAAGCATAAGAGTTCTGGGTGTGGGACATATCGAGTCACTATCGGCGATGGCAGGTCTTGCTCAGCTCTATTTTGACAGTGGCAATATCGATATCGGTATTCATCTTCTGGAAGAAACTGTTGAAAAAAACCTGGAGTATCTTGGTGACAAGCACGAGCTGACGCTTATTTCTCTTAACAATCTTGCCTTCGCCTACTGTGAAATCGGCAGATTAACCGAGGCTCTCAACATTTCGCTTAAGGTATATGATGAGCTGGCGAAAATAAACGGCGAGAGTCATCCTACCACCCTCACCACTCTGAATAATCTTGCAATTATCGAGCAAAGGCGAGGAAATATAGATGGAGCAATAGATATTTCATGCAAGGTAGTAAACCTGAGAAAATCCATTTACGGTGAAAATCATCCCGACACACTAAGAGCTCTTGGTAATCTGGCAATGATATACGGTTATTCGGGAGATTTTGAGACTGCTGTTTCTATACTCCTGGATATTGTCGAGCCCTTTACCAAGCTGTTCGGAGACAATCATCCCGAAACCATAGCACATCAGAGCAATCTTGCCTTCTGCTATCTGAATTCAGGTGACGTGGGGCAGGCGTTTTCTCTTTATGAAAAAGCCTACAAAGCGTGCGTCTCCACTCTCGGCGAGGATCATCCCGATACTATATTGGCAATCAACAACCTTGCAGGAGTATATATAAGACTCGGTGAATTTTACGAGGCGAGAGAAATACTGGATATGGCATATCCAAAAGCTGTTCAGCTTCTCGGCGAGGAGCATCCCACCACTCTGTTTATGGCAACTCAAATTGCTGATTTGCGACTAAAAATGGGAGATGCCCGGGGTGCGCTCCAGCTTTGCGAAAAGATCTATCCCTCTCTATGCAGGATATTTGGCGAGGAAAATCCCGAGACAATAAAATGCCTCGGAAACATTGCACTGATATACTCGATTACCGGCAGACTTGAGGAGGCGAGAAAATTACAAGCCGAGCTTCTTTCACGTCAGCAGGAAATACTCGGCAGGACTCATCCCGATACGCTTGCAGCTGCAAACAACCTTGGCTACACCATGATGCTTATGGCAGATTTTCCGGCAGCGCTTGAGGTATATGAGGAAAACTTTGAAATTTGTAAAGAACAGCTTTCGGAGGAGCATCCTCTAAGCATACTTGTGCTCTCAAACCTGGCAGCTGCCATTTACCAGGCTAAAGCAGACGCCGATACAGCCATCGAACTGCTGAACCATGCCTTCGCATTAAGAGAAAAAACAGGATTACTTTACCACCCCGATAATATTTCTCTGCTTGAAACGCTTGGAGCAATTTATCTTCGTAAGAGTAGAATAAACGAGTATATTGATACTCTCAATAAGCTGTATGCTGTCTGTCGTGCTACGCTTGGCGAGGAGCATCCCAAAACCGTGAAAACCAAAGCTATACTTGACAAAATAAATAAACGCTTTTAATTGATTTTCAAGTCATATTCCCTGCACCGAAGCAATATATTCTACCATAGAACGTTTTGGAGGTAGATTATGTTCATATATTCGATTCGTGCATCGACGGTTAAGATTATTGGCGTTATGCTGCTGTTTGCAGTAATACTGACAGCCCTTGCGCTGTCGGGTGAGGGAGCTGCCGTATCGGCTTTCAGCTCGGCAACCGAGGTGGATTACAGTGGCATCAGAACGAGGGAGGACAGGATAGGCTTTATCAAGAATTTCGGCATCGAGATTGAGGAGGGCTCGGAGGAGGAAAAACCCTTCCGTATGCCCGACAGCTTCGACCGTGTTATTCTCGGCTATAACGAGCTGCAGAAAAAGCAGGGTCTCGACCTCTCGAAGTACGAAAACAAGCGCGTCACACGCTACACCTATAAGGTGACAAACTACAAGAGTGAGGGCGAGGTTTATGCAAACCTGTTTATCTACCGTGGCAGAATCGTTGCCTGCGACCTTTCCTCAGCCGACCCAAGTGGCTTTGTAGTTCCCTTAACGCTGGTGGATAGAGGAAATTTGAAATAAAATGATGTAGCCTTTGGCTATGATGACGGCTTTGCTTGTGATGTAGCCTTCGGCTATGATGACGGCTTTGCCTTATGATGTTTGCCTTCGGCTATGATGACGGCTTTGCTTGTGATGTAGCCTTTGGCTATGATGACGGCTTCGCCTTATGATGTTTGCCTTCGGCTATGATGACGGCTTTGCCTTATGATGTGTGGCTTCGCCACAATTTATCATTGCGAGTAAAACGAGCAACATCATTTTTGCGTCAGCAAATACATCATTTTGCGTTGCATTACATCATTTTTGCATAAGCAAAAACATCATTAAAACAGTTTCACCATTTTTTCTCCTCGGCATAAGATAATATTGAGCTTAACAAAGCGTAGGCTCAGAACGACCCTGGAGGAAAACATAATGAACAACAACTGCTTATGCCACATCTTTGACGACAACTGTACCTGGATTATCATTCTTGCAATAGTAATTGTATTCTGTTGCTGCTGCAACCACTGATAACACGCTATTCATAGAATAGTTAAAGCGAACCCCATATAAGCAGAAGGGGCTGAGTCATTAAGAATTCAGCAATATCAAGGCTTTGTGGATAGCAAAGACATCAACTGCTGAATTCTTAGTGCGAAGCACCTTTCGGGGCTTGCTTGATTTAGAGCAGAAATCTTCGTTTGCGAGCGTGAGGCGTATTGGCA
>JAFTON010000044.1 GCA_017463765.1 Clostridia bacterium
ATAAAAAACATAAAATGATTTCAGGGGAGGTGTTTTATACCCTTCTCCTTAATTTCTCATAAATATGAGGGGTTGATTTTTTGAAAAAAATAACAGTCACGGTAGGATCTGTCACCTATGCGATCAAACTAAGAAAGCTTCTTGTAAAGAACGGTATCGGTTGCCGTCTTGTGAAGCTTGATAATACCGTGGACGGAAAAGGCTGTACTCACGGAGTAGAAATTTTTGAGGGTGATTTATACCGTACGGTATTTATCCTGAGGGAAAATGGAATAGCTTATAAACTTAAGGACTGATGGCCATGATTTATTTTGACAATGCTGCAACAACCTTCCCAAAACCACGCTGCGTTTTAGATAAAACTGAATTCTGCCTTAAAAAATATTATGGAAATGCAGGAAGAAGCTCTCACTCACTCTCGTTAAGATCGAGTGAGGAGATCTATTATACAAGAGAAATGCTTGCAAATCATATTGGTATTGACACACCCGAGCAAATCGTCTTTACCTATAACGCAACCTATGCACTGAATTTGGCAATAAAAAGTCTTATTACCCAAAAATGTCATATTCTGATTTCTGATTTTGAGCATAATTCGGTTATAAGGCCACTTGAAAAGCTTAAGGAGCTTATAGGTATTGAATATGACTGCTTCAAAACCGATGGTGATATTAAGAAAGCCTTGAATGCTGCCCTGCGCCCCGATACACGCGTCATTATTTCTTCGATAGCTTCAAACGTTACCGGAGAAAATATTCCTATAAAAATTCTATCTGATTTTGCAAGCGAAAATTCTTTAATGTTGATCATCGATGCCTCTCAGGCTTTAGGTCATACAGAGATTAACCTTACCGAGACACCCTGCGATGCATTTTGCGCCCCGGGACACAAGGGCCTGTTCGGTATTCAGGGCTCAGGCTTTGTGTATTTTAAAGAAAAAACACGCAGAGAAAGCTTTATAGAGGGTGGAAGTGGTTCCGACAGTGCATCAAAATATATGCCTGTGCTTCTTCCCGAGGGATATGAGGCAGGAACACTTTCGACCCCTGCTATAGTTTCGCTGGGTGCAGGTCTTGAGTATATCGAAAAGACAGGTTTAGAGAGAATTAATGAAAAGATGAATTTTCTCACAAACTGCGCATACGAAAGATTAAGTAATATTAATGGTATAAGAATCTATAAAAGAGGCTGTGGAATAATTTCCTTTAATCTTGGAGATATTCCTTCCTCAACGGTTGCTGCATTGCTTGATAAAAGAGGAATATGCGTAAGAGGAGGACTTCACTGCGCACCTATGATTCATAAAAAGCTTGGCACAATGAGGCAAGGTGCAGTAAGAATTTCATTCTCATATCTTAATAGAAAAAAAGAGGTTGACAGATTCTATTCTGCTATAAAAAGTATTTCCCACAGTCTCACATGAATCTGACAAAAATATAGGGGCTATTCAAGGTAAAACACCGAGAATAACCCTTAATCTTATTTCTGCCCAATTTTATTTAGGTATTTTTCAATTTTAATAATTGCATCATGCTTATATTTTGCGAAAGCTGTACCATTGCAGCTTACGGTAATATCTGCATATTTTTCGAAAAGAGGCGCACGCTCGTTGTAAAGGTCTTGCATAGTCATTCCCTTCTTAAGAACCACACCACGCTTTGAAAAATCTACAAGACGGCTGCTGATAACCTCAGCACTTGCATAAAGATAAACCACGATTCCACTTTTTTTGAACTGTTCCATTACAGATGGATAATACACTGCGCTGCCACCCGGAGTAAAGACAATGTTGTCTTCCTTAATGGTAAGCAGAGTCTGCTCTTCAATTGCCTTAAAGCCCTCGAGCCCTTCCTCATCCATAATTTCCTGTAGCTTACGTCCTTTGGTTTGCTCAATAACCTTATCGCCGTCAACAAGCTTCATGTTGAATTTTTTTGCTATAGCTCTGCCCATACAGGATTTTCATACGGCAGGCATGCCAATTAACGTTATAGTCATCTCAGTTGACCTCGAGAATAGAGTTAAGTGGGAGTTTAAATATTCCCTGATTATATGACGGAAGCTTAAAGCTGTCCGAAACCGTTTCTGAATAGAGATTACATCCTTCGGTGCTGAAGCTTAAGGATATTTCCCTATCACTGTTATTAATTACCGTAATATAGCTATCAATGCCGTCTGTTCTTGAAAATACAAGCAGCTCATTATCCAGATGAAGAAGACTGAACTCGCCTTCCTTGTAAACAGGATTTTCATTTCTTATTTTGCCGATCGCCTTATAATGCTCAAGAAGCTTACGGTTTTCCTTACCCCATGGATAAGGCATTCTGTTGAAGGGATCGCGATATCCTTCAAGCCCTGCTTCGTCTCCGTAGAATATCGCAGGAATACCGGGCATAGTTGCAAGGATTGTGTATGCGAGAATAAGCCTCTTCACAGCCATATTGCGCCTGCCGGGGTCCATATGGAGCCTTGAAAGCTGCGCATTCGACATGCCCGAGGTATCAAGATCGCCGAGAACCGAAAGTATGCGCTCGGTATCATGAGTACCCAGAAGGTTCATCTGAGTATGTAAAATATGGCTTGGAGCATTGGAGGTAACGTCACTCATTGCATAACCAAGCTTGTCGCAGCCTCTGCCGGTAAGATAATCAATAATTCCGAGTCTGAGTGGATAATTCATTACACCGTCAAGCTCGTCACCAAGATAATAATGCCTTCTGTGACCGTAAGATGCCTTGTTTGAAGCATCCTCCCAGACCTCACCGTAAAGAATATTATCCTCACTGTCACAAGAGAGACGTTCCTTTATTTTACATATAAAATCGTCGGAAAGCTCGTCTGCAACGTCAAGACGGAAGCCGTAAATGCCCATTTTACGATACTTATCGACAACTCCTCCCTCACCCACGAAATATTCTCTGCATTCAGGAATATCAGGGTTAATACGAGGCAGAATTTCAATTCCCCACCAACAAGTGTATTTTGAAGGGAACTGCTGGAAGTCATACCAGCTAAAAAATTCAGAACGTCGCGACTGATATGCACCGATCTTCTGATACCTGCCGTATCGGTTAAAATAGATGCTGTCAGCGCCTGTATGATTAAATACACCGTCAAGAATTATTTCAATATCCTTCTCCTTTGCAGCCTTAATGAGTGCAGTAAATGCTGCATCACCACCGAAGATGGGATCGACAGTCATATAGTCTGCAGTATCGTACTTATGGTTGGAGGAGGCACGGAAGATAGGACTTAAGTATATTGCAGTCGTACCAAGTGATTTGATATAATCGAGCTTATCAATAATACCCCAAAGCGTACCACCCCAGAAGGTGTTATTATAAAGGGGGGCGCCGGGATACTCGGGATATTCGGGAATAGCCTTCCATTCACCTCGCAGAACACGTGCTCCGTCGGGAACTTCGCATCTGCCACCACGCTTGAACCTGTCAACGAAAATATGATAGATAACACCACCACGTATTTTCTTCGGTTCACGATATTTAAAATCAGACAAGGTGAGCTGCATCATATTTGTAAGCTCACCATTATGGTCGAAGTAAACTCCCCCTGCCCATGTATGTCCGAAAAGCTCGCCACCAAGCACCAAAATGCGCGGCCTGATAAAGTACAAGCCGACGCCAAGCTGGTCTCTGTTAACTTCAAAAACGTAGCAGTCGTATTCTCCCTCAATTCCCTGCCACTCTCCCTCTGTTGTGAGGATCCAGCCGGAAGCATTCTCGTCAAAAACATCAATAAAAGCCGACGTAGTGCCGAGAGCTCTTGGAATATTCAGAAGAATCTCTGCCTTCTCTTTAATTTCGAAGGCGGTCGAAATGCCCACCTTGCCATTGTGTATATATTTATACTCGGCACGGTTATGCTGCATCTCGACCACCGAAAAGTGCTGTGGATTCACTAAAAACCTCTAAAATATGCTATCTTATTTAATCTTACAAATAGGAGTTGCGTGCCAGATGTTCTCCGCATAGTTTCTGATAGAATTATCAGACGCGAATACACCACTGGTAGCAGTGTTCATAAGCGACATTCTCGACCACTTCTGTCTGTCGGCATAATCCTTCATTGCTCTGCGATAGGTATGAGTATAGGACTCAAAGTCAGCAAGACACATGAAGGGGTCTGCTACGCCGTTAACAGCGTTGATAAGGTAGTCTGCGATGTGAGAGAAGTCCTGTCCACCGATGGGTGAGTAGAATCTGTCAACAACGCGACGAAGGTGCTCGGAGTTGTGATAGAAGCTTCTCGCATTGTATCCACTCTTCCAGAGCTCGTCAACCTCATCACTGTTAAGACCGAAGATATAGATATTATCCTTGCCACAAGCCTCATAAATCTCTACGTTAGCACCGTCCATAGTACCCATGGTAACAGCACCGTTCATCATAAGCTTCATGCAGCCGGTACCACTCGCTTCCTTACCTGCAAGAGAAATCTGCTCGGAAATATCTGCCGAAGGAATAAGTACCTCAGCGAGAGATACGTTGTACTCCTCCATAAATACGATCTTAATCTTATCGCGTGTAAGAGGATTTCTCTCAAGCTCTTCGGAAAGGAACCAGATAAGCTTGATAAGCTTCTTCGCCATAACGTAGCTTGGAGCAGCCTTACAGCCGAAGATAAAGGTCTGAGGAGGAATATCCGCATTGGGATTATCCATAATCTCGGTATAAAGCGACATGATCTTAAGAACGTTAAGAAGCTGTCTCTTATACTCGTGCATTCTCTTGATCTGAACGTCAAAGATAGAATTTGTATCAATACGCTTACCTGTCTTGTTATAAGCATAGTAAGCGAAGGTCTCCTTGTTGTGATGCTTAATTTCAGCAATTCTCTCGAGAACCGAAGCATCATCCTTGTACTTAGCAAGTCCGATAAGCTCACGGCCGTCATCCTTGAATGCATCACCGATAAGCTCGGAAAGCAGACCTGTAAGCGCAGGGTTTGAATAGTTAAGCCATCTTCTGTGAACTACGCCGTTTGTAACGTTTGTAAACTTCCAGGGAGTCATCTTATAGAAATCATGGAAGATTGTCTTCTTAAGAATCTCGCTGTGAAGCTTGGAAACGCCGTTTACGGTGTGAGAGCCAACGATAGAAAGGTTAGCCATTCTTACCTGGTTGTATGCAACGATGGCCATACGGGATATTCTGTCCCAATCACCGGGATAAAGATTCCAGAGATCAGCTGTAAATCTACGGTTAATCTCATTTACAATCATAAGGATTCTGGGAAGCTTCATTCCGAAGAGATCGAGTCTCCAGCACTCAAGTGCCTCGGGAAGAACGGTGTGGTTGGTGTAAGAAACCGACTTGACAACAACGCTCCATGCATCGTCCCAGCTATAGCCGTACTGGTCCATAAGAATTCTCATAAGCTCGGGAATGCAAAGCGCAGGGTGTGTATCATTGATGTGGATACATACGTTGTCCTCAAAGCCTGCAAGAGTTCCGTGCTCTGCAAGATAATCGTTAAGAATATTCTGAAGAGATGCAGAAACGAGGAAATACTGCTGAGTAAGTCTGAGAAGCTTACCACCGTCATAGTTATCCGGGGGATAAAGCTGCTTGGTTATCGACTCAGCATTGAAATCCGGAGAGAAGTTCTTAACGTAGCTGCCCTGAGAGGCGTAGTTAGGAACGGGCTTGGAAATGGGCTTTGCTCTCCAGAGACGGATTACGTTTACTGCGTTTGTGGTTGTTCCGGGGATAAGGATATCGTAAGGAATAGCGCTTACCTCGTCATAATCGTAGTTATTCACGGTGTATTTGCCGTTCTCCCACTTCTCCTCAATCTTACCACCAAATCTGACGGTAAGTGTTCTGTGAGTTCTGGGTACAAGACGAACACCACCCGATGCAAGCCATTCGTCAGAAAGCTCAACCTGCTCGCCATCAACAATCTTCTGACGGAAGAGTCCGTTTTCATAAAGAAGCGAGTAACCGCTTGCATAATAATCCTGCGCTGTAAGAGAATCCATAAAGCAGGCTGCAAGTCTACCGAGACCACCGTTTCCGAGTCCGGGGTCAACCTCACACGCGTAAACCTTCTCGAAGGAGGAGCCGAACTCCTCAAGAACCTCGCAGAGCTCGTCATAGATGCCGAGATTCATAGAATCGTTCTTAAGTGCACGTCCAACGAGGAACTCCATACAGAGATAGCAAACCTTCTTGCCACCCGATGCCTTTATTCTCTTCTTGAATGCCTCGCGGTATTCAAGCATAATATCCTTCATTGCCAGGAAGGATGCCTGATAGAGCTGATCGGGAGTAGCCTTCTGTGCATTGAAAATGCCACGGGTGATAAGCTTCGCCTCGATCCTCTCCTTAAGCTCCTGCTTGGTAATTTTTTCTTTTTCTCCTGCTAAAGTATTTGCGATTGTTTCACTGTTCATTGGTCTAAATTTTCCTTGTTTGAATTATACTAAATTATTGTAAATCGAGATATATTCCTTGGCAGAATTCTCCCAAGTGAAGTTCGATTTCTTTGCGGATGCGGTAAGAGCATTCCACTTCTTAGGATTCTTATAAAGCTCCAGGGCATCCTTAATTGTAAAGAGAAGCTCGTGAGCGTTATAGTTATCAAAGCGGAAGCCGTTTGCCCCCTCCTCGCCATAATTCTTGATGGAGTCATAAAGACCACCAACAGAACGAACGATCGGAATAGTTCCGTAAGAGCATGCGATCATCTGAGCAAGTCCGCAGGGCTCACTCTTTGAGGGCATAAGGAAGATATCAGCGCCTGCGTACATCTTCTTGGAAATTACTCGGTCAAACTTAATAAGTGCCTTGAAGTTGGGGTGTCGTGCCTCCATAGCTCTGAAAGCATCCTCATACTCCTTCTCACCTGTACCGAGAACAATCACCTGCACGTTCTCCGAAAGCAGCTCGTCCATAATATGAAGAACGAGATCAATTCCCTTCTGAGAAGCAAATCTTGTGATCATAACTGCAAGGGGCACGTCGGGAATCTGAGGAAGTCCTACCTCAGCCTGAAGCGCAGCCTTGTTCTTCGCCTTACCCGACTTATAATTACGGGTATTATAGGGGAAGTAAATATCTCCACCTGTCTCGGGAGAGAAGTAACCGTAATCAATGCCGTTGATGACACCACGCATCTTGTGGCTTGCAGCCTTGATTATAGATGAAAGTCCGAATGCAAAGAAATCATATTCAAGCTCTCTTGCATAATTCGGGCTGACGGTGGTGATGAAATCGGAGGTAACGATAGCACCCTTCATAAGATTGATGCAACCGTCAAAATCAACAACACCTCTGTATATGGGATCAAGTCCGAACACCTCGCTTAGAAGCTGGGAACCAAACTTACCCTGATACTCAATATTATGAATGGTATATACCGTCTTTACCTTTTTGAGAGCCTCTATGTGAGAATACTCGGTCTTAAGATAAATAATAGCCGGTGCAGTCTGCCAGTCGTTTGCATGCAGAATATCGGGAATATTACCACTATGAAGCATATATTCAACTACTGCGCGTGAGAAGAAGGCAAATCTCTCTGCATCATCATACTCACCGTAAAGTCTGCCACGCTCGAAGTAGTAATGATTCTCAACGAAATAGTAGTTTACACCGTTTTCGGTAAGCCTGTAAACCGATGCGCCGGTATGACGCCAGGAAAGGTTGAAGCTCATATCGAGAACGAGCTCAAGTCTCTCACGGTACTGCGCCTTCATAATGTCGTAAAGAGGCATAATAACCTCGCACTCGTTACCCTCCACGGCTGCAACAGCAGCAGGAAGTGCGCCCATAACGTCGCCGAGTCCACCACTTGCGGCAAAAGGATTAGCCTCGCTGGTTACGTATAAAATCTTCATGTATTAATACCCCTGAAATCAGATCTTACGACCCTTCTGGATATAGAAAGGCATATTGTCGTTACCCGAAAGAGCTACACCCTCGGATACAAGAACGTCCTTATCTGCTACGATGCAGTTAAGCTTAGCATTCTTGCAAACGTGAGTACCGTGGAAGAGAACGCAGTTTTTAACAACAGCACCCTTCTCTACTGTAACGTCTCTGAAGATAATAGAGTTGATAACTGTACCCTCGATGCTGCACTCGTCAGCGATCATGGAGTTCTCAACCTTAGCACCGGGATAATGCTTTGTGGGAGCAGAGTTATGAACTCTGGTATATATAGGAGTCTCCTTTTTGCCAAGGAGAGAATCTCTCGACTTCTCATTGTTAACAAGCTCCATGGAGTACTTATAGTAATCAAGGAAGCTGGAAACAGATGCTACAAAACCGGTATACCTATACGTCATATAGTTAGAGGACTTGCAGTTCTTAAGGAGAAACATGGTGAAGCTGTTAAGGTTATACGCCTCAGCCTCCTCAATAAGAGTACGGAGATACTCGGTCTTCATAACGTAAATGCCGAGAGCAAGCTCGGGATGACGCTCGTCAAAGGATGCGCTCATTGCGATCTGAGTAACCTTACCTGCAACCGAGGAAATCATGATTCTGGGATTCTTAGCAGTATAATCGGGAGCAACGCTGCTTGTAACGATTGTAACGTCAGCGCCAGTGCTCTCGTGAGAGCGAATAATATCGTTTACGTCGATGGTAAGAACGGTGTCGGAATCTGTAAGAACAACGTAATCCTCTTTGATCTCATCGATGTATTCCTTCATAGACTTAAGAGCCTCCATATGAGTGGAGAACATAGCCTGGTCGGCTGTGTTGGATGCCTGGAAGGGAGAAACGAAGGTGATGCCTCCGTCACGTCTTGCAAGATCCCAGTCCTTACCACTGCCAAGATGCTCGAGGAGCGAACGGTACTTATAGTTCGCAACGATATAAATATTGGAAATATTTGCGTTTACCATATTGGAAAGCGCGAAGTCAACAAGTCTGTAACGGCATGCGAAAGGAATTGCCGCAACCGTTCTGTCACTGGTCAATCTGGAAAGAGTATTATTATTTAAACTGGAAAAAATAATTCCTGCTGCACTACTTGCCATTGTAATTAAATCCTTTCTATTATTATGCCTTATTTATGCCTTGATAACGCTGCCGGATGCGATAAGAGCGATCTCGTCCTTACCTGCATTCTCTTTACCAACGACAGCACCACTCTCAACAACTGTATCAGAGTCTACGATTGCAGTATAAACGGCCGCGCCCTTCTTAACCACAACGTCCTCCATTACAACAGAATCCTTAACAATTGCGCCCTCTTCAACAATTACGCCACCCGAAACAACCGAGTTGATAACTGTACCGTAGATACGGCAACCCTCGGAGATAAGCGAGTTTTCAACAACTGCATCCTTGCCAATATACTGGGGAGGACGAGCAGTGTTCTTGGAGTAGATACGGAAGTCCTGATCTGCAAGAGTGAGGATAGGATCCTCGCCGATAAGGTCCATATTTGCTTCCCAGAGAGAAGAAATGGTTCCAACGTCCTTCCAATAGCCCTCGAAGCGATAGGAATAAAGCTTCTCTCCGTTGCCAAGAAGGTTGGGGATTATGTTCTTACCAAAGTCGTTAGAGGAATTCTCATCCTCCTCGTCGTTCTCAAGATACTCAATAAGAGTCTTGGTGGTAAAGATGTAGATACCCATCGATGCCTGATTGTTCTTAGGATTCTTGGGCTTCTCCTCAAACTCATAGATAGAGCCGTCGGGATTTGTGTTACAGATACCGAAACGGAATGCCTCCTCCATAGGAACGGTTATGGTAGCAACCGTGCAGGCTGCGCCGGTAGCCTTGTGCTGCTCAAGCATCTTGGAGTAGTCCATACGGTAGATATGGTCACCCGAGAGGATAAGCACATAGTCGGGATCATACTGCTTGATAAAGTTAATGTTCTGATAGATTGCGTTTGCAGTACCCTTATACCAGTCGGAATTCTTGTTACCCTGATAGGGAGGGAGAACGTAGAGACCACCTCTGATTCTGTCAAGGTCCCAGGGCTGACCGTTGCTCACGTATTCATTGAGAGCGAAGGGCTGATACTGAGTAAGAACACCAACGGTGTCGATACCCGAGTTAATGCAGTTGGAGAGAGGGAAATCAATAATCTTGTATTTTCCTCCGAAGGAAACTGCAGGCTTCGCAATCTTTTTGGTAAGATCGTAAAGACGAGAGCCCTGACCACCTGCAAGGAGCATTGCTATACATTCTTTTTTACAGTACATCTTTTTTCTCCTTAAATTTATATTTTTATTTTTTTATTTGATTTAACATTCTTATAAATGATGCCCGAGAAAGCCGAAACCCTGATAGTAGCAGAATAGCTGTCGCCACTCTTCTTTATCTTTACGTTTCTCTGCTCCTCGCTGAAATCACCTGTATCAAATACAGATTGAAGCTTTATTCCCCTTTCGGTAGGAATAACGATCTCCTGATCGCAGCCCGAGAAATTAAGAACTACGGTAAGAGATCTTCCCTTTCTGTCAATACGTCTGAAGGCAACAAGATTCTTATCTGCCTCGTCGGCAAGAATCCATCTGAAGCCATCCTCATTGAAATCTATATCCCAAAGCTCGCTGTGGGCAAGATAGAATGCATTCAGCGATGCTACGTATTCCCTGAAATACTTGTGATTGGGATAATCGAGCATAAACCATTCAAGAGAGTTATCAAAGTCCCACTCTCTGAACTGTGCATACTCGGTTCCCATAAACAGCATCTTCTTACCGGGATAGGTCATCATCAGCATCAGCGAGGTTCTCGCCTGCTTGAACTTGTCCTCAAGCGAACCGTGCATTTTATTGATAAAGGACAGCTTGCCATGCACCACCTCGTCATGAGATATGGGCATAACGTACTGCTCGGTAAAGGCGTACATAAGTGGGAAATTAAGCGCCTTGTGATGATATTTTCTGTAAATTGGATCGGTCTGAACGTAGGCGTAGAAGTCGTTAGCCCAGCCCATGTTCCATTTCAGATTAAATCCGATTCCACCATCCGAAACAGGCTTTGTAATTCCACCGAAGGAGGTGGATTCCTCGGCAATCATAAGTGCATCGGGGAACTCGGAGTAAATAGCAGTATTAAGCTTACGCAAAAAGGCAGTTGCCTCAAGATTCTCGTTAGTACCGAGATGATTGGGGTGCCACTCGCCCGGCATTCTGTCATAATCAAGGTAGATCATCGAGGCTACGGCATCTACGCGCAGACCGTCGATATGGAACTCCCTGAAGAAATAGAGTGCGTTGGAAACGAGGAATGACTGTATCTCTTCCCTTCCGAGATCGAAAAATCTGGTGCCCCAGGAGCGAGATTCCATTCGATCCTTACCCTGATACTCATAAAGAGGTTTGCCGTCAAACTCATAAAGTCCCCATGCATCCTTCGGGAAATGGGCAGGAACCCAGTCCATAATAACGCCGATGCCTGCTTTATGAAGACTGTTAATAAGATGTCTTAAGTCATCGGGTGTGCCAAAACGTGAGGTAGGAGCGTAGAATGCGCAAACCTGATATCCCCAGGAGCCGTCGAAGGGATGCTCCTGCAAAGGAAGAAACTCAACGTGGGTATAACCCATTTTCTTAAGGTAAGAAGGAAGGATGTCGGCAAGCTCACGGTATGAGTAATACCTGTTATCCTCCTCGTGACGCATAAAGCTGCCCATATGCATCTCATAAATATTAAGGGGTGCAGGAATGTAATACTTACCGTCCGAGGTAATTGTCTTCTTACGGTGGGTCATCCAACGCTTGTCCTCCCACTTGAAAGAGTCGGAGGTGAAAATAAGTGAAGCACCGTCAGCGCCTCCTCTGGAGAACCTTGCGTAAGGGTCGCCCTTATCCTGATTTCCCTTTCTTGATTTAATTCTGAATTTGTAGGGTTGAAGCTCAAGAGATACGTCCGAGAGGTACTTAAGCTCCCAGATACCCTTTTCGGTTACTCGTGAAAAAGGAACGGCACGGTTCCAACCCGAAAAATCAGAAACAAGCCCAACAGCCTTAGCGTTTGGTGCCCAGGTTCTGAAGGTGTACTCATACTTGCCGTCCTTCATTAAAAGCGAACAACCTAAATATTCATATGCTCGGTAATTAGTTCCCTGATGGAAAAGATAACTTCCAAGATCAGTATTTGACATACAAAATTGCTCCTTTTATAGTAATCCTCATATATTTTAACATTTATTATTATATTTGTCAAGTAAAATATATTATTTTTTAAATTTATAGTGAAGAGCAGATTTTACGACGTATTTCAGGGGTTTGATTGTTAGCTTGAAAACCGAAATCAATACTCTTAATACAAGCGAAAAAAGCTTGAAGAACAGACGAAACAGCGCGACAAAGATAGTTGATGAAAAACCAAAAAACGCAAATTTCGACAGATAAAACGAGGCAAAAGCGACAATCAGCATATAAAGGCGTAGCTCGCCGTCAAGCGATACATAAGAAAGAATACTGAAGCCGATGGCAAAGGTAAAAATCAAAAATACACTTAAAACTCCCCCGGGCTTGCTTTGGTTTTTCAGATTCTTAAAGCTTGGGAGAGGCAAAATTCTATCAAAATATATAACCTCTTTTATTCCCTGCTCAAGACCCTCGGTTATACCTTTTATCATCAGTAAGAGTGAAACGATTATTGCAAAAATAAAACCAAACAATAAAGCGTGGGTTATCGAGGCAAAAATTTCTTCAGAGGTAAAGCTCAGCATCCGAACAGCCTTGAGAAGCGGGATCCACCCTTCTTTTCTTTAGCGTAAAAAACACCGTCAATCCTGCCACTTATTTCTATAACTCCTCCATCACGACAAAGGCTTTCAATCTTAAGTCCCCCACCCTCAATGGTTATTCTGCCATCACCTGTTTCAAGGGTTACGTATCCCTCATCAAAGCCTGATACGTTAATTACACCGTCAAGCATTATAACGTTTCTCTCTTTAATACTAAGCACAGAATGCTTTATCTCTTCTTTAGCCATATCTTCTCCTATAAAATCGGCAAAAAAACACCGCATATTCTCATTAGAAAATATGCGGTAGAGTAGCTATTTATGCGTCGGTCTCCGAGATGATTTCATACATTCCGGTGGCCTCGCTCTTTTTTGTTGTATCCTTGATTTCCAGCACCTTGACCGTCACTGACTTAGTACCAAAGGTGATGGTAATCTTGTCACCCGTTTTAACGTCATACGACGCCTTCGCAGCCCTTCCGTTTACAGAAACACGTTCAGAGTCGCATGCATCGTTTGCAACGGTACGGCGTTTGATAAGTCTGGAAACCTTCAGGAATTTATCAAGACGCATTTATCAGCCGTTAACCTGATCCTTAAGAACCTTGGATGCAGAGAAGGAAGGCTTCTTGCAAGCGTCAATCTTGATAACCTCACCGGTCTTGGGGTTACGGCCTTCTCTTGCAGCAACGTCCTTAACCTCGAAGGTACCGAAGCCGATAAGCTGAACCTTGTCACCGTTCTTGAGTGCGCCTGCGATTGCAGCGAGAGTAGCGTTTACAGCTGCCTCTGCGTCCTTCTTGCTGAGAGAAGCCTCAGCTGCTACTACGTTTATGAGATCTGTCTTGTTCATTGGTTTATACATCCTTTCAAAAAAATTACATGCCATTCGGCTACAATAATTATATCAGTAAATAGCCGATAATGTCAAGTAACAAAAGAACTTTTTCAAATTATTATTTTTTTATTTCGTCTTAATAGATAATTTTTTCAGGACAAATTTGTATATTTTGCCAACTCTTTTATTCTTTTTGGACGAATTACACCTACAAAAGCCGATAAACCAAGATAAATCAAGGCGCAAAGCAGGATTGAAAGCATCAGTGACGGGACATGAGGAAGAGAAAAAAGGTTACTTTGGTAAACAAATCTTGACAGAATTACGGCAGTAAAGGCGAGAAGATGAGGAATCAGACTCTGTTCAAAAATCGGAATGATTCTCCCAAAGGTTTTACCGTAAATCAGAATGGAAACAATAAGCCCTGATGCATATGAAAGCACCGTTCCGATAGGTGCGCCAAGTATACCCAGATCGGTTCTTGTAATCAGAAGATAGCTTGCAATTATCTTAATAATACTGCCAACCGTCATCGAAATAAGTGGAGATTTCAGCTTTCCGTAGGCCTCAAGAAGAGTATTCAGGATAATTAACAGTGAGGAAAAGAAAATCGAAGGCGCAATAAGACTTAAAAGAGCTGCACCGGTATTTACCTCAGATGAAGGAAATAGCATGGCAAGTATTTCTTTTGCATAGAATATAAGTCCGAACATAATCGGAGCTCCAATCAGCGACGTTAATTGTATAGCCGACCTTTCGGCTTCTCTCTGACCGTCTGTGTCTGATTTAATGAAGCATCTTGTAAACACCGGGAGAAATGCAACCGAGACCGGCGAAATAATTGAAGTTGCCAGATTAAGCATCGGCACGGCAAGAGTCGTATAGTTGCCGTAAAGCATGCTTGCAATATTTTCGGAATATCCGACTTTAACAAGACTGCGCATAATTAATCCCAAGTCGATAAGGTTTGTAAAGCTCATTATAGCCGAGCTTATTGTAATTGGCAAGGAGATTTTGAATATCCTTCCCGCAACCACCGAGAATTTTATCTTTTCGACATTCTGCCCTATATTTTCGCCTTTATTCCTACTTTTTAAACAAACAAGAAGATACATAGTGCCGATGAAGGAGCCGAAGGAAACACCAAGAACCGTAAGCGCAGAGAGTATTTCAAGCGGCAGATTGTATCTTACACCCAGCATGGCAAGAAGAAGCCCGATTCCAAGCTTTCCTACCCCCTCGATAATCTGCGATACGGCGATTTCGAGCAGCTTTGTATTTGCCGTCAGATATCCTCTGATTACTCCGGATATTGCCACAGGAATAATAGACGGTGCTATTGCCACAAGAGTAAAATAAGCTTTATTGTTTCCGATAAGCATGGAAAGTGGCGCAGCAAATACTATCAGAATTGCCGAAAGAATGACTCCTACAGCGAGAAACAATACCGATGCCACCCGAACTATTCTCTTTTCCTCGTACACCCTGTGCCTTGCCTTCGACTCGGATATCAGTATCATTACTGCCTTAGGTACTCCTGCAGTACATAAAAGATAAAAGAATGCATAAATGGTATATGCTGAATTAAAGTAGCCCATACCTTCGTCACCGAGAAGAGAGGCGATTGGTATTTTGTAGATAAGACCAATGAATTTCACGATCAGGGCTGAAACCGTCAGCGACAGCGTTCCTCCTATAAAGCCGGTTAAATGTTCCGACAAATTTGACTTTTTTCGCTCCTCAGACATTTTTACCTCCAAAAAAGAAAGATTCACTAAAATATATTAGTGAATCTCCCACAATATAATATTAATAAGGAAAAAAGTCGTTTTAAAAAGGATTAATCAGCCCTCGTCAGAGAAGAACTTAAAGATTTCAGCCTTGTTTTTCTCTCTTCGCTCGTTGCCATTCTCGTCGGATTCCTCGGCAAGATATTCATAAGGATACTTGGGTCGGAAAAGTCGCATGATGATTGCATCAGAACCAACCGGACCGTTAAATTTAACAAGCTTTGTAACAGCACCTGCACCAACGGCAAAAATCGTCTGGAACTCCTCCATCATATACACGTTATAAAGTCCCTCGTGGCCGTCAATGGCAAAGCCAACGTTCTCAAGATTGCCAACGGTGTTCTTCTGACGGTACATATAATAAGGCTTATAGCCTGCGAACTTGGTCTTAAGCTGGGAATATGACACGCTTTTCGCTGCATCTCCACCCGAGAGCGAATATACGCTGGAATTATTGCGAAGTGCGTCGGATGCCTTCTTTACGCAGAAGGTGTGCACAGTAATATTTGTAGGAGCAAGCTCGATAATTCTGTCAACCGTTTCAGAAAAGCTCTGGAAATCATCACCCGGAAGTCCTGCAATAAGGTCAACGTTTATATCACGGAAGCCGATCTCCTTAGCAAGAGCATATGCGTTGAAGAAATCCTCCACTGTATGCCTTCTGCCGATCTCCCTCAAAACGTCATCATTAAGGGTCTGAGGGTTAACGCTGATTCTGGTAACTCCGTGAGCCTTCGCCACAAGAAGCTTCTCCCTTGTAATAGTATCGGGTCTGCCTGCCTCAACGGTAAACTCAAGCAAATCTTCTTTATTTATATTCTCGTTGATTTTTGTGAGTACAACATCAAGCTGCTCAGCAGAGAGAGTTGTCGGAGTACCACCACCGATATAAACAGTGGTAACCTTAAGTCCAAGCTTCCTGATAGTATCGAAGGTGTCCTCAAGATCTACAAGAAGTGCCTTCAGATAATCATCGATCATAGACAAAAGGCGCTTTGTGGTATAAGAAACGAAGCTGCAATAAGCGCATCTTGACGGACAGAAAGGAATTGAAACGTAAAGCGAGCATGTGCCACCCGGCATTTTCTTCATCATCTTGAGCTCTGCCGATGCAACCGAAACGGCAAGTGCAGCCTTCTGAGGATTTAAGAAATACTCGTCGCGCAGAACCTTCTTTGTCTTTAATATGCCCTTTCCCGAGCGCATAATTGAGTTGGCAACCTTAGCAGGTCGCACGCCTGTAAGAATACCCCAGGGGGGAGTATGTCCGAGAAGCTCTTTTCCCGAAGCAAAAACTGCCCTGCCCACTGCAATTGCCTCATGGGTGGCAAAATTTATTTCCTCTGAAAGAGAAACGCTCTCGGTAGCCTCACACAGCTTATCGTTCAGCTTAATAGAAACATAGGCTGTAACGGTGGTATCCTCGTCATCACGGTAAACGTCTACAGTAACCTCGGGAATATCCTCACCCGGCTGCTCGCTTTCGCTGAAGGTTGAGCCGGGAAAGAACACCATGCATAGAGTCTGAACATAATATTTATTAATATTGCCATTAATCTTTAAGATCATATAATTTTCCTTCTCTGCGAAGGAGTAATCAACGCAGAAATGTATTTAATATTTAACTCTGCCCCGATTTATTTCCTTAAAACAGCAGAATCCATAACTATAGTTACAGGCCCGTCGGTAGACATCTCGGTTCGCATATCTGCGCCGAAAACACCACTCTCGCATTTACCTATCCTGTCTGACAGCTCGGAAATAAAGAACTCATAAAGCTCGTTTGCCACCGTAGGATGAGCGCTGTTAAGATAGTCGGGACGGTTGCCGTGAGAATAGTTTGCGTGGAGCGTAAAGTTGGAAACAACAAGTGCCCGACCCGAAACGTCTTTTACCGACAAATTCATCTTACCGTTTTCATCAGAGAAAATACGAAGCTTCGAAATCTTTTCTGCAAGGAGCGTGGCATCGGTTTTATCATCACCGACCTTAACACCAAGAAGCAGATAAAGACCCTTACCAATACTGCCTGAAAGAACACCGTCTGCATAAACGGTAGCAGAGTTTACTCTTTGAATAACACAGATCATATAACGTCCTCTCAGTTCATAAATCCACGCCTTACCGAAAGAATCTTCGGCAGAGAGCGAAGTCTTGCAACAATAGAATCGTAATGCGACACGTTACGGCAGCCCACCACAATATTTATAGCCATATCCCTGTCCTTACCGGGCTGGGTATTTATCTGAGAGATAGAAACCTTCATATCTGCAAGAGCCATTGAAATAGCAGCAAGAACGCCGATTCCGTCCTCGGCAATAATCTGTATCATCGCCTCGTATACTGCGCCCTGAGAGCTTGATTCAACCTGCTCCCACTCGGCACGAACCCATCTGCCAAGATTTTCCTCGTTTCCACGTGAGGCAATTACGTTGGGACAGTCACCCTTGTGCACCGAAACACCGAAGCCACGGGTTACGAAACCGACAATTCTGTCGCCGGGGAGAGGATTACAGCACTTCGCAAACTTAACCTGATAGCCCGAGTCACCGTCAATAATAACGCCACCCGAGTTGCGCATTCTCTTGGATACGTTGGTAAGCTTGACTCTTGCAAGCTCCTCCTCTGCAGTAAGTGGGCCCTCGTCAGCAGCCTTAAGCTTCTCGATCTCCTCTTTAATCTTGGGAAGAAATCTTGTAATCGAAAGTCCACCAAAGCCGATTGTATTATAGAAATCATCAGCATTATTTATGCTGACCTTCTTGGCAATCACGGTAACAATCTCGTCAATCTGTTCGTCGGTGATGGCCTTGTAGATACGCCTGCATTCACGTTCTACCTCTGCTCTGCCCACCTCGATGTTTTCAGCTCTCGATTCCTTTTTGAACCACTGTCTGATCTTACTTCTTGCCTGACCGGTCTTAACGATCTTCAGCCAGTCACGGCTGGGGCCTTTTGAAGAAGCCGAGGTAATGATCTCGATAATATCACCGTTATTCGGTACTCTGTCAATCGGAACGATAACGCCGTTTATCTTAGCGCCTACCATTTTATTACCTACGGCAGAATGTATAGCATAGGCAAAGTCGATTGCAGTAGAACCGAGGGGAAGCGAGATTACGTCACCCTTAGGGGTAAAGACGAAGGTTTCGTCATGGAAAATGTCGGTTTTGAAGGAATGTATAAACTCGTCGGGATCACGGGTGTTCTCATCCGACTCGAGAAGCTGGGATATCCAACGAAGCTTCTCATCAATATTCGCCTTTGACTTATCGCCCGACTTATATTTCCAGTGGGCTGCGATACCGTATTCAGCTTCCTCATGCATCTGCACGGTACGGATCTGTACCTCGAATGGAATTCCACTGTGACCGATTACGGTGGTGTGAAGCGAACGGTAAAGGTTTGGCTTAGGAGTTGAAATGTAGTCCTTGAATCGACCGGGTATAGACTTAAACACCTCGTGAACGTAGCCGAGAGCAGTATAACACTCAAGCTCGGTCTCAACGATAACGCGAAGGGCGTAGAAATCATAGATTTCATCAAAGGCTTTGTTCTGGCTGTACATCTTACGGTAAAGGCTGTAAACCGATTTTACTCTGCCCTCTATCCTGCAGCTTATATTGTTCTCTGCAAGCTTCTCGGCAATAAGAGCCTTAGCCTCTTTGATAAAGTCACCACTCCTGCCGAATTTTTTATCAATTTCCTCCTGCACCTCCTGATAACCAACGTTATCGAGATAGAAGAGCGAAAGGTTTTCAAGCTCCTGCTTGATACGCTGAATACCGAGACGGTGAGCGAGAGGAGCGTAAATATACATTGTTTCAAGCGCAATAGCACGCTGACGGTCCTCCTTCTTTGCAGAAAGAGTACGCATGTTATGAAGTCTGTCACAAAGCTTGATAAAGATGACGCGAATATCCTTCGTCATAGCAAGAAGCATCTTACGGATATTCTCAATATGCGCCTCCTCCTTATCGGCAACCTGAACCTGAATAATCTTAGTCAGACCGTCGACGAGAAGCGCAACCTCCTTGCCAAACATCTTTGCAAGAGTCTCAAGATTTGTCTTATCTGCACAATCCTCAACCGTATCGTGAAGGAGGGCTGCGCATATGGAGTCTGTATCAAGACCCAGCTCGGCAACGATCCTTGCCACAGCAACCGGATGGCTGATGTAAGGCTCGCCACTAAGACGCATCTGTCCTTCATGAAGCTGGTCGGCATAATTATATGCCTCGGTGATTTTATTTATATCGAAATTTCTGTCACTGCTCTCAAGATACTTAAGCAGCTCTTTCATACCTTCATACATAATAATTTCCCTGAATTACCCCTTACGGATCAACTGAGAGCGCAAGTGGCGAAGAAGCGTGGATCTGTCCAGGCTCTTCTTTGTAGTAGAATAATAAATTTTGAATTTGTAGGTCTCATAACCAATCTCTTCGATGGAGAGAATATTAAGCTCCTTAAAGATCATTATCATAAGCTTAAGCTTTATGTACCCGATATTCAAGCCGGGATCAGAGCTCTTGAGCCTTGAAATAATATCTCTGTGCTTAAGGGTGTCAACACCAGAGCGAACAAGACCCTGAATCATTCTGTACAGCGCTGCAAAATCCTCTCTGTCGGGAAGAATATTTTCCTCTGCAGTAAAGGGTGCACCTGCTTTGATCTCCTCGAAACGAGCGATCTCGCTCTTATGCCTTTCCTTCTCGCTGACAGAGGGCTTAAGGTCACGGATAATAATCTGCGCAGTTTCCCTGCCACCCCACTCGTTAACGTCAAGATTGAAGAGCACGTCCACTTTATCACCGACGTAAATGCCGAGCGAGTCGGGAGAGTTGGAGAAATACATAGCCGACAGGGTGTATCTTCCGTTTCCGAGAGAAAGTCTGGTATGCTTGCCCTCGCTGATGCCGTTGATATCGTTAACAGTAACGCCACGAAGAACAAAGGCGGGAATAGGGTTTGAAACACCGAAGGGCTCAAGAAGCTGAATGCTCTTTGCGAGAGCAAGATTAACGTCGTTAAAATCAAGCTCGCAGTCAGCCTCGACCGTCTGTACCATATCGCTTTCAGTGAGATTTTCTCTTGCATACTCATTGATAAGACGTCTGAAGTTGTCAAGCTCGCCACGTGTAACCGAAAGACCTGCAGCAAGCTCGTGACCAACGAACTTAACAAGATGCTCCGAACAGTAACAGAGCGCATCCACCAGGTTCATACCCTTGATGCTTCTGCCCGAGCCCTTACCTACGTCATCGGGAGATGGAGTAACCGATTCATTTCCCTCAAATGAAACGAGGATAGCAGGACGGGTGTACTTCTCTGTAATACGGGATGCAACGATACCGATAACACCGTGATGCCAATTATCTGCGTCAAGTACGATAACCGGATCCTTCTCGATATCATACTGCTCGATTTTCTTGTATGCCTCCTGCATAATCTTGTTTTCCTCTGCCTGACGCTCCTTGTTGGTATGGCAGAGCTCCTCAGCGATCTCCTTTGCGCGTACTCTGTCGGTGGAGAGGAAAAGCTCTACTGCCATAGAGGCAGTTTTGATACGTCCGGCAGCATTGATTCTCGGCGCGATAGTATAGCCGATATAGCCTGAGGTAATCTTAACCTTTTTCTTACGTTGCATAGCACGCTGGGCATCATTCTTTGCAGAGGCAGCCTCGATAAGTGCTGCAAGACCGATTCTCTCGGTGTTCTCTATCATTGATAAACCGTAACGAACGATGATACGGTTCTCCTCCTTGATAGGCATAACGTCGGCAATAGTGCCGATTGCAACCAGGTCGGCATAGAGCGAGAAAATACGCTTCGCAGCCTCGATACGACTTCTGCCGATAACCTTCTCCTCATAGGCGCAGATAAGCTTGAACACCACGCCCACTCCGGCAAGCTCCTTAAAGGGATACTCGCAATCGGGACGGTGAGGATTGATTACTGCAAGCGCATCGGGAAGATCAGATCGACACTCATGGTGGTCGGTTACAATGAAGTCCACGCCGATGCTCCTGGCATACTCAACCTCCTCAACGGCTGTTGTACCTGTGTCAACGGTGATGATAAGCTTAGTGCCGTTCTCCTTGATGGCATCAATTGCCTGGGTGGAAACGCCATAGCCCTCGCCTGCTCTGTTGGGGATATAATAGTCCACCTTAGCACCAAGCGATTTGAGATAAAGATAGAGCGTGCAGACAGAGGTTACTCCATCCACGTCATAGTCACCGTACACCGTTATACGGTCACCACGCTCAATTGCTGCCCTGAGGCCGTCGATGCCCTTGTCAATATCCTTCATCTTGAAGGGGTTCATGAGCATCTCGCTTTCCATATAGATGAAAGCCTTCGCGCCGGCTACGTCTGTGTAGTCGCGATTGTAAAGAAGCTTGGCGACAATCGGATTAATCCCGAGAGCTGATGCAATTTCAGCGACCCTCGATAAATATTCCGGTGTGTCGTTTGATTTAATTAACCAGTTCTTCTCCTTTTTTTCGTTGTTTTTAAGCATTATTATAAAACCAAGTGGGGTTTCCCCCGCCTTTCATTTAATATGCAAAAGAAGCTTGGACCGACGGCACATGCCGTCATTTCTCTCCAAGGGGAGGACAGTCTGAGTTTCACCTGCCATAAATTGATGGAAATCAGAATTCAGGGTTAAATTTAAATGTGTCAAAGAGTTATGGTTTAAAGCTTTTCATTAATGCGAGGGCTGTTCTGACGCCGTCAATGGCAGCGCTGGTAATTCCTCCTGCATATCCGGCGCCCTCGCCGGCAGGATAAAGATTAGAGTAACCTACGGCGAGTCTGCTATCGCCATCACGAAGTATACGGATCGGCGCACTGGTCCTGGTTTCTGCACCGGTGAGAACTGCATCCTCACATGCAAAGCCCTTGATCTTTTTATCAAAATCAAGAAGCGCATTTCTGATGCCGTTACATACAAAATCTGGTAAATAGCTGTCGGGTCTTGCGATTTTTACATTATTCCCTGACATATAGCTCGGCAGAATGCGTTTTGGCTCTGTTTTACAAGCTCCACTCATAAAATCGCCAACGGTAATAATCGGTGCTGAATATCCTTCACCACCCGACGCAAACGCAGCGCGCTCAATCCTCCTCTGGAAATCAATCGCACCCATAGGCGTGCCACCGTAGTCCTCGCGAAAGACGCTGGTAACTACAGCGCTGTTTGAATTTTTCTCGGAACGGCTGTTATAGCTCATTCCGTTAACCACTACTCCACCCTGCTCGCTGGCAGCAGCAACAACAACGCCACCGGGACACATACAGAAGGTGTAGGTTCCACGCTCCTTGGTATTATGAGAGAGCGAGTATTCTGCATGTCCGAGAGCTGAACTTTCTGTTGCCTCGCCATACATTGCATAATCAATATCAGAGGCTAAATGCTCAATTCGCATTCCTACCGAGAAGGACTTGGCCTCTATGGAAAAATCACCCTTGATCATATTTTCGTAGGTATCTCTGGCACTGTGTCCGATAGCAAGAATCAGTGCGCCACAGGCTATCTCACCACGGCTTGTCAAAGCACCACAAACAATGCCACCTTTAACAATCGGCTTGATATATTTCGTATGATAAAGCAGCTTGCCACCAAGCTCGGTAATGCGTGAGAGCATACGCTCCACCACACCTGAAAGAATATCTGTGCCTACGTGAGGCTTGGCAATATACCTTATCTCCTCGGGTGCGCCAAACTCTATAAATCTGTCAAGCACGTAGCTTGTATAAGGATCGTTTATTCTGGTGATCAGCTTACCGTCAGAGAAGGTTCCAGCACCTCCTGCGCCAAATTGGATATTGGTATCGGTATCGAGAATATGCTCGCTGTTAAGTCGGTCAACGGCAGCCTGACGCTCTTTGACAGAGCCACCACGCTCAAGAACAATAGGTCGAAATCCGTTTTCGGCAAGCATAAGTGCAGCAAAAAGACCACAGGGGCCTGACCCGACCACAACGGGTGGTGCGCTGAGTCTATTATCACCAAGCACAGCTTTGGGCATCAGAACCGGCTCCTGAACCGAGATGCCAAGCTTCCTTTGTCTCTCGGGAGAAATATTCGGGAAGCTGCCTGTAACGGCAATTGAGTAAACGAAGAATATCTCGGGCTTACGTCTTGCATCTACACTGCGACGAAAAACCGAATAATCCTCGGCACGTGATGCCAATCCTGCACGTCTCAATATACCCTCTGCAACCGAAAACGCCTCTGTAACAGAGGCGTTAACAGAAAGCTTGATATTGTTTATCAGTAGGAATCTTTTACTAAAATCCATACCTGCTCCATTAACCGAAAACTGACGAAAAGATTGAAAGCCCGTCGTTCTGAATAAGCTTAACGGCGAACCAGAAAACTATCGCAAGGATCAGGCAGCCAATACCGAGAAAAATCCTCCTCGAAGTGCCACTGAACAATTTCTTTTTCATATAAACCTCAAAATATCAGTTGTTATCGTGTAAATACTTGTCGCTGATAAGCTCTTTAGCAAGGAACTTACGGAGCGAATCCTCTGTAAAATCACGTTTAAGCTCACTTTCCTTAGCAACAGAAATTACTCCCGTCTCCTCGGAAACTATAATAATTACAGCATCGCTGACCTCGCTGAGACCGATTGCAGCGCGATGTCTTGTACCAAGCTCGTTATGAACCTGAGTATGCTTCGGCAAGGGGAGAATACAGGCTGCAGCCTTGATTCTGTTACCCTCAATAATCACTGCACCGTCGTGCAGAGGGGCTTTGTTGTAGAACAGATTACGAAGCAGATAATCCGACACGTCGGCGTTAATAGTAATACCACTGTTGATTACGTCATCGTCAAGCTGGGTTGTACGGCAGATTACGATAAGCGCACCCGTCTTTTCTGCAGACATAACGTGGACAGCCTTACAGATGTTGTCAATAGCCTTATACTGCAGCTGCTTTCTGTGGGCTGTGTCGCCGATTGTACGAATGCTCTTAAGAGAGCCCGAACCGATGGACTCAAGCAAATCGCGTATTTCGGTATGGAATATGATTATGAACACAAGCGCACCGTTTTCAAAAATACCCGACAGCAGCACCCTTACACCCGAAAGATTAAGAATTTCGGGATCTGCAATAACATAGAGAACAACCGAGATAAGTATTCCGATTAAAAGCGTACCTGCCTTACGGCTGCTGAAAAACCTGAAAACAAAATAAAACAGGACTGCAAGGATAATAATATCCACAAGGTCGGTCCAATGGAAATTAATAAATATATTTTTAACGTTGTCAGCGAAGGCAGTTAAGCCGTCGTTAACCCTCGTTGAAAGCATTGTGCACATCACAGAACTCCATTCCTCATAATATTTCATTTTATTATAACACACACAAATACAAAAATCAATAGATTTGCACGAATATTTTAATTAATTTATTTATTTAAGATTTGATATGAAAACCGTTTTTCGTTTGCTTTCTATTGACATTGTGATAAAGTTGTGTTATAATGTGTATCAAATGATACACTTTTGAGGTTTATATGGAAACAACTGAAATACTTCGAGAGAGCTTTCTTTTCTCGGAAATAGCAAACAATACTCTCCTGAAAATTTTAAATGATTTTCCCCCGAAGGTTATTAGCTTCAAGCGTGGCGAATTGGTTTATTCTTCCTTTGGAGATGCTATGGTCGGCTTTATTTTGTCAGGCAGATGTGAGATACGTCTCGACCGTAAGAACAATAAAACCGTACTCAACGTTCTTGGTGAAAAAGACTCCTTTGGAATACTCTCTGTGTATTCTGCCGAGGAATATCCTACGAAGATTTACGCTACCAAGAACAGCCGGGTCTTATTCTTTACTGCCGATCAAATACACGCAATTGCAAACAGTAGTTCACAAATTTCGTCAAATATCATTAAATTCCTGGCAAACAGAATTTCATTCCTTAACCGAAAAATTGCAACCTTCTCTGCCACTACCGTTGAGGAACGGCTTGCAGCCTTCCTGCTTACAGAGAGAAAAAAACACTCCTCAGATCAATTTCCGTTCAATGCCCAGAAAACCTCGGAGGAAATCAATGCAGGACGTGCCTCGGTTTATCGGGCAATCGCTTCGCTTGAAGCTGAAGGTCTCTTTTCTTTAGTTGATAAAAAAATTTATATAAATGACCCTTTGGGTCTCGAAAGGATTACAAAATGAAAAAAATCATCGCAACACTAATTCTCTTTACCCTCACACTCTCACTTCTCTGTTCCTGCTCTCTGTTCGATGGTCTGACAGACAATGGCGTGGGCACAAAAATCAGAATCGGCTATCTGACCGGGCCAACAGGAATGGGTCTTGCAAAGCTTATGCATGATAACGGTGGAACAGAGGGGAACGAAAAGTATGAATTCATTCCCTACACCGACTCTTCCTTTGCTACAGCAGACCTTAATAAAGGCGAGGTAGACGTAATCTGTCTTGCAACCAACGAGGCGCTTAAGTACTATAATTCCTCCGACAAGAGCACAAGAGTTCTTGCTGTAAACTGCCTTAACTCTCTCTATCTGATCTCCGACGGTGAGCACAAGGTAAACAGCCTTAAGGAGCTTGAGGGACAGACTATTTACACCTGTCAGAACGGAACTCCTGCAATTATCCTTAATTATATCATTGATTCTCTTGACCTTGACATTGAGGTATCCTATACGATCGACGATAAAACTATGGTAAAGCCTGTTGACGTTCGCTCTCAGGTTATAGACGGAAATCTTCCCTATGCGGTTATACCCGAACCAATCGTTACGGCATCTCTTCTTAAGAATCCTGAGTACAGCGTGGATATCAACCTTGCCGATGAGTGGGCATCGATCCCTGGTCTCGAGGATATTCCCGTTACTATGGGCTGTATAGTATCTACCCAGAGCTTTATTGATGAAAACCGTGATACTCTTAACGCATTCCTTACCGAATACGAAGCATCGGTTAACTATATCGGAAATGTAGAAAATGTAGAAAACGCAGCAAATTATGTGGCAGAATGTAAAATTATGGATGCTGCTCCTGCTGCAAAGAAGGCTCTTACCAACCTTGACGGTGCAATAGCATACCTTGACGGCAAGGAGATGAAGAGCGCCCTCGAGGCCTTCTATAAGGCTATGGGAATGCCTCTTCCCACCGATGAATTCTATTATGAAAAGTAAGCTTTTTACCAAAGACGTTTTTTTCCACGTTATTGTTCATAAGCTGCTTCCGATAGTAATTTTACTGTCGGTATGGGAGATTGGGGCAAGGCTATACAACAAGCCCTATTTCCTCCCCGGCTTTTTTGAGACGCTTGAAGCGCTGATAAGAATCATTGGTGATGATAATTTCTTTAAAATCATTTTTCTGACACTTCTTCGTGTGCTGACGGGAATTGCAATCGGAACGCTTACTGCAGCTCTATTCGCAATTTTTTCATATAAATTCAGCTTTCTTCATTCGCTGATCTCTCCTCTGAATTCGGTTATCAAAGCCACTCCCGTTGCTTCGATTATTATTCTTCTATGGGTATCAATGAACGGCAATTCGCTTGCTGTATTCGTCTCATTTATGATGGTATTCCCTATAATCTGGCAAAATATATACGATGCCTTCAGCTCAATTGACAAGGAGCTTATCGAGGTATCAAGGGTTTTCGGCTTTTCGATAAGAAAGAAGTTTGAATTACTGATTCTTCCCTCACTTAAAAAATTCTTTATTCCTGCATTCATCACTGCAATCGGTCTTGCATTCAAGGCAGAGATCGCAGCAGAGATCATTGCAGGCGTGAGAAATTCAATAGGACAGATGATTTATTACGCGAAGGACGCGCCTAAGATTGACGAGATGTTTGCCTGGACCGTCGTCGGCGTATTTTTCAGCATGCTTATTGAATGGATATCGAGAAAGGTCCTGATGCCGAAAGCAAAATTGAAGGGAGATGCATTATGAGCCTGGAAATTATAAATCTTTATAAGTCCTTCGGTGACAAAAAGCTTTTCGACGGCTTCAGCTACAGCTTCTCCGACACAGGAATCTATGCCGTTATCGGTGAAAGCGGCATAGGTAAAACCACGCTGCTTCGCATGATATCGGGACTGGATACCGACTATGCCGGTGAGATAATCGGTGGTGGGATCGGTAGGGTGTCTTTCGCCTTCCAGGAATACAGACTGTTCCCCGGACTTAGCGCTATTGAAAATTTGATTTTTACAATTTCCGACAGAAAAGACGGGGCAGTATTCGATAAATGCAAAAAAATGCTTCTTACTCTCGGCTTTACGGATAATGATATTAATCTGTTTCCGGAACAGATGTCGGGTGGAATGAAGCAGCGAGTTTCGATTGCCAGAGCAATACTTTTTGACACACCGATACTTATTCTCGATGAGCCCACAAAGGAGCTTGACCGTCAGAACAGAGATGCCGTTATTCGACTTATTCAAAACGAAGCAAAAAGACGTCTCGTCATACTTGTTTCGCATAGCGATGAGGATATTTCTGCTCTCGGTGCCATAAAAATCCATATTTAATTTAATAATTAATGCCGTTTTTAGTTATTCTGATGACGGCATTTTTTTATTGCTTCCTAAAATTATTATTTATACTTGCAAAGTTTATTTTGTTGTGCTATAATGGTATTTGTAAAATTTTGTTTTATACGAGGTGCTAATCATGGCTGCTGACATTTCCGAGAGAATTAAAGCCGTCTTTCCTACCCTGTCCAAAGGACAGAAGAAAATCGCAAATGCCGTACTTAATAACTATGACAAGGTTGCATATCTCACTGCTGCGAAGCTTGGTGAGCTTGTAGGCGTGTCGGAATCCACTGTTGTAAGATTTGCCGATGAGCTTGGCTTTGAGGGCTACTCACAGTTCCAGCTTGCCGTTCAGGAGCTTGTACGTATCAAGCTGACTCCAAATCAGCGTATTGAGATTACAAAGCAGCGTATCGGTCACGGTGACATAATTGATAATGTTATGGAATCTGATATCAACAAGATAAAGTACACCCTGGAGCATCTTGACAGAGATGCATTCAACCGTTCGGTCGATGCTATTCTTGAAGCAAAAAATATTTACATTATGGGTGCGAGAAGCTCCGAGCCTATTGCAAGACTTCTCTCCTATAATCTTTCGCTTATTTTTGACAACGTAAGACTTGTTGTTCCCACCTCATCTGCAGAGGTATTTGAGCAGATGTATTCGGTAAGCGAGGATGACGTGGTTATCGCCTTTTCCTTCCCGAGATACTCATCAAAGATGATAAACGGTGTAAAATTCGCAAGACAGAAGAATGCTAAGGTTATCGTTTTCACCGATTCTAACGTTTCTCCTATTGCAGAATTTGCTCACTGTCTGCTTATTGCTCAGTCGGATATGGCGTCCTTTATGGATTCGCTTGTTGCTCCACTCAGCATTATCAACGCTATAATTATTGAGATCACCTCACGCAGAGAGGATCAGATAACCGAAAGGTTTGATGCTCTTGAAAAGCTGTGGGATGAATATGAGGTTTATGCAAAACGCTGAATATAATTCTATAAAAATTGCCGTTATCGGTGGTGGAGCTGCAGGAATGATGGCAGCAGGAACTGCCGTGCTCTATGGCGCAGAGGTTACAATATTCGAGTCAACCGACAGACTTGGTAAGAAGCTTGCCATAACCGGCAAAGGACGATGTAACGTTACAAACAACTGCACACGCGATGAGTTCTTGGAAGCTGTGACAAAGAACCCGAGATTTCTCTATGCTGCTTTGTCGGCTTTTTCAACCGAGGATACGATGAATCTGTTTGAGTCGCTTGGCGTTAAGCTTAAGACCGAGCGTGGCAGACGTGTCTTTCCCGAGAGTGAGAAGGCTATTGATATTGTCAACGCCCTCAGAAACTATTCCTCAGGAGCAAACCTGATTCATAAAAAGGTCAGCCTGATTGAAAAGATTGACTCGGGTTTTGTAATCACTGCCGCGAAGAAAGAATATAAATTTGATAAGGTTATCATTTGCACCGGTGGAAAGTCCTATCCACTGACGGGGTCCGACGGCTCGGGTTACAGGCTGGCAATGAAGCTTGGACATAGTGTTACAGAGCTTATTCCCTCGCTTATCCCACTTACCAGCCATTCTCCACTCTGCCGTGATATGCAGGGATTGTCTCTTAAAAATGTTAAAATCAGCATAAAAGACGAGGCAGACCGTGTTTTATATAGCGATTTCGGTGAAATGATGTTCGCCCACTTCGGTGTTACGGGCCCGGTTATTTTATCTGCCTCGGCACATATCCGTGACAGAGATATTTCTACACTTAAGCTTTGCATCGACCTTAAGCCTGCGCTTGATGAAGCGACGCTTGATAAAAGGCTGCTATCGGATTTTTCAAAGAAGTCGAACAAGGATCTGATTAATGCGCTTGGCGAATTGCTTCCCTCCAAGATGATTGAACCTTTTATCGCTCTGTCGGGTATTGACGGACGCAAGAAGGTTAATTCTATAACCAAGGAGGAGCGTAAGGCTCTGCTTGATACGCTTAAGTGCTTCGTTATTCCTCTCGACGGCTTTCGACCTATCGAGGAAGCGATTGTTACCTCGGGTGGCGTTGAGGTAAAGGAAATCTCGCCTAAGACTATGGAATCAAAGCTTTGCCAGGGTCTTTTCTTCGCGGGCGAGGTTATCGACGTTGATGCATACACAGGTGGATACAACCTTCAGATCGCCTTTTCAACCGGATATCTGGCAGGAAAAAGCGCGGCAGAAGCTTTTTATTGATGCTTAAAACCATTTATTAATTAATCTGAACAGGAGCTTTTATGATCAGAATAGCTATTGACGGCCCGGGTGGCGCAGGCAAGTCCAGCGTTGCTAAGGCTGTATCCAAGGCACTGGGCATTATTTACGTTGACACCGGTGCACTCTACCGTAATATCGGTTTGTATATGCTCGACTCGGGCATTGATCCTAAGAACAGAGAGGCTGTTATACCGGCTCTGTCTGATATAAAAATCGAGATGTCCTTCCGTGACGGCAGACAGGTTATACTTCTTAACGGACGTGACAGAGGTGATGAAATTCGTACCCCCGAGGCATCTATGGCTGCTTCAAGCGTAAGTGCAATTCCCGAGGTTCGTGATTTCCTTCTTGATCTACAGCGCAGCACTGCAAAAAAGAACAGTGTGGTTATGGACGGACGTGATATCGGTACGGTAATTCTCCCCGATGCCGAGGTTAAAATTTTCCTTACTGCATCCTCTAAGGCACGTGCAGAGAGACGGTTCAAGGAGCTTCGCGCCAAGGGCAGCAACGTTACCTTCGAGCAGGTTTACAGCGAGATGGTTGAGCGTGACAAAAACGACTCTACAAGAGCCGTAGCTCCCTGCGTTAAGGCGAAGGATGCAACACTTGTGGATAACTCAAAGCTTACCGAGGCAGAGACGGTTCAGAAAATCCTTAAGATCGTTAAGAAAAAAACCAAGGATACCACTCATCTCTATCAGGTGCTTAAGGTTATCGTAGGCCCGATTTATCGCCTTCTGTTCAACGTTCGCGTTAAGGGTAAGGAAAATATACCCCGTGAGGGTGGTGTGCTTCTCTGCCCCAATCATCTTGCAGCTGTCGACGTTATCACCGTAGGCGTTGCCTCACCCCGTCAGATCACCTGTATTGCGAAAAAGGAGCTGTTCTCCATTCCTCTGCTCGGTGGAATGATAAAGGCTCTTGGTGCCGTCAAAATCGACCGAGGTGGCGCAGACGTTGGCGCAATAAAGGCTGCAGTATCTGCTATTGAGAACGGCAGAACTGTTGTTATCTTCCCTCAGGGGCACAGATGTCCGGGCGTCAATCTTGAATCTACCGAAATAAGACACGGTGCAGGCTTTATTTCCTATCATGCAAAATGCGACGTTATCCCCGTTTGTATCAACGTAAAAAAGGGTAAATACGGCATCTTCCGTAAAACCGAGATTATCTTCGGCGCTCCGATCAGATATTCCTCCCTCGGCTTCAACCGGGGTGGCCGTGACGAGTATGCTGCTGCAACAAAAAAGGTATTCGACGAGATAATCACTCTCGGTACGGAGTTCAGGTCGCTTCCCGACTATGATCCCTCTAAGGATCGCATCAAAAATAAGAAGAGGAAGAGATAAGCTTGGAAATTATTCTTTCGAAAAATGCCGGCTTTTGTCCGGGAGTACGTAGGGCTGATAAGGCTGTAAGCGAGCTTATCGACAACAAAGGCGAAAATGATCTGATCTTTACTCTCGGGCCTCTTATTCATAACGGAGTATACGTTTCTGCTCTCGAGGAGAAAGGCGTCAGGGCGATAAGCATCAGCCAGGTTGAAGATATTATCAAGGCGAACCCAAAGATGAATATCACCCTTGTGGTACGAACTCACGGAATATCGGTGGAGGATGACCTCTTTCTTCAAAAGCTTGAAAGTGAGTATCACAATTTCAGACTTATCGATATGACCTGCCCTTCGGTTAAGAAAATACACGAAATCGCAAGAAGCAAAACCAACGAGGACACCTATTTTCTCCTCTTCGGATCAAAGACACATCCCGAGTCGGTAGCTACCATAAGCTATGCGAAGGGCGAAAAAATGATATTTTCCTCACTTGAGGAGCTTGAAAGGATAGATTTTCAAGGCAAAACGCCCATTTTATGCGCCCAAACTACTGCAAATTTGTTGCAGTTTACACAAATTAAAAAAATTTTTAAAAAACTATATACAAATGCGATTTTTTTTGATACAATATGTAGTGTCACTGAAAATCGTCAGTATGAGGCAATTGATATTGCCAAGAAGTCCGACGTTATGATTGTCATAGGCGGAAGGGACAGCTCCAATACTGCAAAGCTGTATAGCTTATGTAGCGAGGTCTGCCCCAAAGTTTTATTGATCGAGACGCTGCGTGATTTAACAACTGATTTTCCTGACAGCGCGCATTGCGCAGGAATAACCGCGGGTGCTTCCACCCCCGACGGTATAATAATGGAGGTTTTTAAAGCAATGGAAAACTTTAGTCAAATGTTGGAAGGCTCACTCAAAACTTTACATACAGGAGAAACAGTTACCGGTACCGTATTCACCATCGGCCAGAACGAGATCAAGCTTGATCTTGGTGCTAAGTTCACCGGCGTGCTCACCAGAGAGCAGATTACTGATGATCCCGACGTAAAGCTCAGCGAAATGTTCAAGATCGGCGACCAGGTTGACGTTTTCGTTATCAGAGTAGAAGACGGCAAGGGTATCGCAACCGTATCTAAGAAGAGAGTTGACGCCGACAATAGCTGGGTTGTTCTCAAGGACGCTCACGAGAACGGAACTGTTATCGAGGGCAAGATCGTTTCTCTTACAAAGGGTGGCGTTCTTCTTTCCTATCTTGGCAACACAGTATTCATCCCTGCATCTCAGACAGGCATCGCAAGAGGTGGTGACCTTTCTGCACTTGTAGGCACAATTCAGAGAGTTCGCATCATCGAGTTCGACGTAGCAAAGAAAAAGGCTCTCGGTTCTATCAAGGTAATTCTTAACGAGGAAAAGAAGGCTCGTGAGGACGCTGTCTGGGCTACTCTCGAGGTTGGCGCTGAGTTCGTTGGCGTTGTTAAGAATCTTACTAACTACGGCGCTTTCGTTGATATCGGTGGCGTTGACGGCATGGTTCACAACTCCGAGCTTTCCTGGAAGAGAATCAAGCATCCTTCTCAGGTTGTATCCGTTGGTCAGGAGATCAAGGTATACATCAAGGAGCTTGACGTAGAAAAGAGAAGAATTTCTCTCGGCTACAAGACACAGGATATGGACTGCTGGTACAAGTTCACTCAGGAATACAAGGTTGGCGATGTTGTTTCTGCAAAGATCGTTTCCATTATGCCCTTCGGTGCTTTTGCTGAGGTATATGAGGACGTTGACGGTCTTATTCACATCTCCAGAATCTCTACCGAGAGAATCAGCTCCCCTGCTGACGTTCTTAAGGTTGGCGACGTTGTAGACGTTAAGATCATTGAGATTGACAACGAGAACAGAAAGCTTGCTCTTTCCATCCGTGCTCTTATTGAGGCTGAGCAGAGAGCTGCAGCTGCTGAAGCACGTGCCGCTGAGAAGGCTGCAAGAGAGGCTGAAAAGGCTGAGAGAGATGCTGAGGCTGCTGCTGAGGCAGAGAGAATCGCTCAGGAGAGAGCTGACATGGCTCCCTACATTGTAGGTTCCATCTAATAAACAATTATTAACTGCTATGAAAGGCGTGCCGAATGGTGCGCCTTTTTTATTTCCCTGCCGTTTCCATATATATATCTGCATACTTCTTATAATTTTCCTTAATAGATTCCCCCTCGTCTCCTATCCAATTTCTCGACTCACAGTACTCAATAAATCCCAGAATATCAATTGTCTGATACTTTTTCATAAAATGTAAAGTTATTGCAGTCTTAAGTGCAGCACTTAACGTAGAACCACATAAGGATTTGTTATCTTTATCGGTGCAGTAAACATCAACAATTCCGTTACTAATATTCTGCGAAGCAGATTGTGTATGAATGTATGAATGATTATTGGTAGTAATTCTCTTATTCTTCTCTTCTTCTATTCTTTTCTCTTCTATACTACTCTTATCTATACTTATCTTATCTAATCTACTCTGTGGCGCGCATTGTGTAACCAAAACGTCCTCTGAAGCCTTGATATATCTCTTTTCTTCATCGACGGAAAAGCCTCGCAACACCTTCGCATAGGCTGTGGGAACATATCGATCAGCCCTTATAGTATTGTGGCGATGCCAATGGGTAATAAGTATCAGTCCTTCGTTGATCTCTATAACGTATTCGTATTCAACCAGAGGTAAGTAAAACTTCTTTTCAATTCTTGCGCATCGCATTATGCTTCTCCACTTATCCACAAATCCGTCATCATCTGCATTTAATATAAAATGTACGTAGAGCATTCTGCTGACGGGTGAAAGCATGTAAAATCTGTCGCTCTCACAAAAATCAATTGATAACATTCTTCTTTTTGCCATTTTTTCTCCTTTTTTTCTGCGACAAGGAGTGTTTATTCCTTCGTCACAAAGCATTTTTGTTTTTATTCTATCACAAAAAAATCCTTTTGTAAGTATAGTACCCTTCCAAAGTTTCAGGGGTGGTGCTATTTGGAATTTGGTAGGTTTGCACAAAAAAATGCCCACCGAAATAAACGGTGGGCAAAAAAGAATATTATACTGTTTTTTTCGACAAAATTAAGCCTCAAGGCTCTTTTTGTACTCGAGGTAATCCTCATAGCTACCGACTCTGTCAATGAAGCTGCCGTCGGGAAGGATCTCAATAATTCGGTTTGCAACGGTGTTCAGTATCTCATAGTCATGAGAGGAGAAAAGGATATTTCCCTTAAAGGCTGTCATTCCGTTATTCACTGCCGTGATGGATTCAAGGTCTAGATGGTCTGTAGGCTGGTCGATAATCAGCATATTAGAGCCGAACATCATCATTCTGGAGAACATACATCTTACCTTTTCACCACCCGAAAGCACGTTCACAGGCTTGAATACAGCATCACCCGAGAATAGCATCTTGCCGAGGAAGCCACGAAGATAGGTCTCATGCTGGTCGCTGGAATACTGACGCATCCAATCGAGAATTGACTCGGTGCGTCCCTCGAAATATGAGGTATTGTCGTGTGGGAAATAGGACATAGTTATGGTAGAGCCGAATTTGAACTCACCACTGTCAGCCATAATCTCCTCGTTTAAAATACGGTACAGTGTGGTGGTGGCAAGCTCGTTACCGATAAAGGCAATCTTCTCACCCTTCAATACGTGGAAGCTGAGATCCTTAAAGAGAAGCTTTCCGTCAAGACTCTTGGTAAGTCCTTCTACGTGAAGAATCTCCTTACCCGGTTCTCTGTCCATATCAAATCCAATGAAAGGATAACGGCGCGATGAAGAGGGAAGCTCTTCGATAGTAAGCTTATCAAGCAGCTTTCTTCTGGAGGTTGCCTGACGGGATTTTGACTTGTTCGCGGAGAAACGTTGAATGAAGGACTGCAGCTCGGCAATCTTCTCCTCGTTACGCTTGTTCTGCATCTTAATCATACGCTGGATAAGCTGGCTTGATTCATACCAGAACTCATAGTTACCAACGTACATCTTTATTCCCGAGTAATCGATATCGACAATATTGGTACAAACGTCGTTAAGGAAATGACGGTCGTGCGATACAACAAGAACCGTACCGAAATAGTCTGAGAGGAAATCCTCAAGCCACATTACTGCATTAATATCAAGACCGTTTGTAGGCTCGTCAAGAAGTATAATATCGGGATTTCCGAAGAGTGCCTGCGCAAGAAGAACCTTAACCTTCTCGCTCTCCTTAAGGCTGGACATCTGCATATAGAGATAATCATCGGTAAGACCGAGACCTTGGATAAGCTTCGATGCATCAGACTCTGCCTCCCAGCCGTTAAGCTCGGCAAACTCGCCCTCAAGCTCGGAAGCTCTCAGACCGTCCTCATCGGTGAAATCCTCCTTTGCATAAAGCGCATCCTTTTCCTTCATTATATCATAGAGATGCTTGTTGCCCATGATAACGGTATCAAGCACCGAAAATTCCTCGTAAGCAAAGTGGTCCTGCTTCAGAACCGACATACGAACAGTGGAAGGAATAAAAACCTCGCCGTGACTTGGCTCAAGCTCGCCACACAGAATGCGAAGGAAGGTGGACTTACCCGCTCCGTTTGCGCCGATGATGCCATAGCAATTGCCGGGTGTGAACTTTAAGTCAACGTCCTTGAAAAGAAGCTGACCACCGAAATGGAAAGATAAGTTATTTACTGTAATCATTGATATATTCCTTAATTAAAATCTTGCAAAAATCATTCTGTAATTGTACGGTATACTTCTCTGATATTCTTGAAAATATAGGTTGGTGGGGTGTCGCAATCTGCATCAGCCATAGTTCCCTCGCCTGATAGCACGAAAATTGTATCAATTCCGGCATTATAGCCCGAAGCAATATCTGTGTAAACCCTGTCACCGATCATAACGCATTCTTCCTTTTTATAGCCGAACTTTTCCATAGCCAGAAGAAGCATCTCGGGGCGAGGCTTGCCAATAAAATGTGGTCTCTTACCTGTTGCACGGAACAGCATCTCAGCAACCGAGCCACAGTCAGGAACGTATCCAAAGGATGTGGGACATACCCAATCGGGATTTGTAGCTATATAGATAATATCATTAAGAAGCAGCTTACAGGAGTCCTCAAGCTTCTTGAAGCTAAGCTCGTTATCGTTACCCATAACGATGCCGTCGATACCGTCGGTAAGCTCTGTCACAACATCAATTCCGGCCTCGCGAAGCTGTTTGGTAAAAGACTCGGTTCCGAAGGAATAAAACCTTCTGCCCGGGTATTTCGCTTGAATATAAAGAATTGTAGCATCTGTAGAAGTAAGAAAATCATCCTCACAAGCCTCTATTCCGATAGCCCTGAGCTTTTTAACGTAGGCGTCGGTTGACTTGGAAGAGTTGTTTGTAACAAAAAGATATCTGCCCCCACGGCGCTTAACCTCCGATAGAAAATCAAGAGTGCCGTCGAAGAGATCGTTATCAAGATATATGGTTCCGTCCATATCGAGAAGAAATAGTTTTTTATCCTTGAGAAGCATATTTTCACCTAATAAAAAACGGCAAGTATGACAAAGTTGCCGTCAAAGTATATTTTATATTGCTTGCCGTGGCAAGCCCTGAAAACAAAAAAACAGTTAAACGAGATATGGGCGACCCAACAATCAGCAAGGTCGCCCATAACATATATTAGTCAGCGTAAACGCTAACCTGCTTTCTACCACCGGTGATGTGCTCGAACTTAACAACACCGTCAACGAGTGCGAAGAGAGTGTCATCAGAGCCGATACCAACGTTCTTACCGGGATGGATCTTAGTTCCACGCTGTCTAACAATAATGTTACCTGCGATAACAGACTGACCGTCAGCCTTCTTAACGCCGAGACGCTTGGACTCAGAATCACGACCGTTCTTGGTAGAACCTACGCCCTTCTTGTGGGCGAAGAACTGTAAACTAAGCTTTAACATTTCGTATTCCTCCATAATTATTTATGGCTTGTTAGCCGTACAAGTTGCGCTTAAATCTTTCGTTCGATCTCACGGACGTCGAGGTAATCGTAATACTCCTCAACCAAATCCATAAGCTGATAGAAATAAGCCTGTATAAGTCCCGAAACGGCAAACTGCTTCTTCTCATCCTTCTCATACTTGGGAAGGGCTGATTTTGCAATCAGACGGATATCGGTTGTTTCCTCATCAATCTGATAGTCAACGCTCGACTGGTAGGTAACCTCAATAGCATTGATAATAAGCATTGTCATAGCAGACAGCGCCGAGCAAAGAATATCATCCCCACTCTCACCGTATCCGGTGTGCCCCTGCTCCTCGAAGCCGTAGTAATAACCCTCGGACTTATAAAATGTGATTGTAGTCATTTGACTTAAGCCTCGATCTTCTCGATCTGGATCTTGGTGTAATCCTGACGATGACCGATCTTCTTCTTTTCGTTCTTCTTTGCCTTATACTTGATAACGTCAATCTTCTTGGACTTACCGTTCTTAAGTACGTTAGCAACTACGGTAGCGCCCTGAACGTAGGGAGTACCAACAGAAAGAGTTTCACCGTTAACACAGAGAACCTTATCAAAAGTAACCTTCTCGCCTTCTGCAAGACCAAGCTTCTCTACGAAGATAACGTCACCCTCAGCAACCTTGTACTGCTTTCCACCTGTTACGAAAATAGCGAACATGAAAAAGCACCTC
>JAFTON010000045.1 GCA_017463765.1 Clostridia bacterium
GAGTTTGATATAGAATGCGAAAAACAACGTACTTATACATATCTGACTATTGAGAACATAGAAGCATATTTGCAGAGTAAGTTGTTTGATAACCCCGAAGATATCAAGGTGCGTAAAATTATCGTCAACACCTTCGTGCGCGAGGTTATACTATATGACGACAAAGTAATAATCACCTATAACTTTACAGACACCGTTGAGCCTCACGACATAACACCTCATACAATTACCGAAACAGAAGGGCAGATAAACTCTGCCTTTTCAAAGAAATCGGGTTCGTACATTATCCTCTCTGCTGCACCAACAAAAAGGCAGACCAATCGGTCTGCTTTTTTTGTTGGATAGGGAACGGGACAGTTTTCAGGCAAGCCTTCAAACTTCGTGCTAAAAACTCTTATCAAGAGTTTTCTTTACGCACGACATTTCCCGCACCAAGGTAAGGGCTAAGGATAACTTAGCTCTTATTTTTTTGTTTATTTAAAGCCCTCGCTATGTGAAACAGCGAGGGCTAACTTGTTATTTTTTGCGTTTCTTTGTGGCAACGAGATACCAAATGACGCATGCAGCAAGATTAACAAAGTGCAAAGATAAAAGTCCGATATTAAGAAGATTATACAGACTTGTTCCTTTGTAGTAAGCATCGTTGGTTATTACAATAATATCCCACTCACCGTTTTCGTGCTGTAATATGGTAATTGATTCGTAAAGATGAGCGCAGTAATAATAATCTTTACCATTTACTTTACTCCACGATTGATTGGGTAACGTGGCATTTCCTTGATTATTAAATAAGTCGGAATAGTTTGACTCATTGCTATTTTGCCAATTATCTTTCTGAGAAGTATTCGAAGAACCATACCCCTCTTTATACCATTCATCATATTCACTCTGCATATACCTAATGAATTCATCGGGATCGTCAAATCTTTCTCGTTCTATGAAGGTGGATTCACTAACGAAAGAAGTGATTATGTAGGTTGCAAGAAGAATAACTGCAAACACGCTTGCAAATATAATGCAGAGTTTGTTGATAAGCTTTGCATCTGCATTCGCCTTGACGATCGACTGCTCGTCAAGCCACACTATATTTTTAGATATCAGATTATTTAATACGGAAGCCTTATACACGCAGAATCCGATAAGGAAGGCAACGATAGTAGCCAACGTTCCAAACAAAATCCAAGACTCGATAACAAGTCCGTAGTGGCTATCCGGTGGCAAAAGCGCTGTAGGCAGACAGAACGCGAAGGTTAAAAGTATTCCAAAGAATATCTTCACCGAGCTGAACACCATATCGGTGTTTGCCTTTTTGATTTCCTCGGTGTGTTCTTCTTCCTCATCGATAAGTAATCTGAAGCTAACGGTAAAGCAAATCTGACATATTGTAGCTGCTACGAAAAATACGCTTGCAAGACAAAATCCGAGCAGTCCTTTGGAGAAACCAAGATTGCATATCATAGCCGCTATAAGACCTAAGATTATTAGACCTATCGAGATAAACGATAGATTAGTAAACTTCTTCTTTCTGCTATGTAGCATCAGTTTGAACTGTTTTTCGCTTTTGGCTTTTTTCTTTGTCTCGCTTTCTTCCGATGTTAATGATTCTCGATCAGGATTGTTTCGTTCCCCTCGCAGAAGCTCGTCTGTTGTAATACCGAATATCTCGGCTATTGATGGTATCAAGGACAGCTCCGGCGTACATTCATCGCACTCCCATCGGCTTACCGTCTTGTCGGAAACATATAACTTTTCACCAAGCTCCTTTTGCGTCATACCGTTAGCTTTTCGCAGCGCGGCGATAAATTTACCTATCGTTTTCTTTTCCATAGCGTTCTCCTCACATTTTGGTTTTAGGTCGATATCATTCTATCATTTCGTCAGAAGGAATACCACCCCGAGACGAAGGAATTACTCCCGAAATGCGAGAATTTGATATTTTCTTATATTTGGATTTTATTGAGTTTTAGTTTCTATAAAACGATTCAAACTCGGAGAGTGCGTGTGTGATGTGTCTGGGAAGCTTTTTGCCGAAGGTAGCGTTTTTGCGATCGTTACTTCCCTGGGCTCTGGTAAGTATCATGCTTTTCAGCTCATCAATGCTTTCGTTCTGCTTGGGCTGCACGTCCTTAAGCTCTATAACAACAGGGGTGTCGGACAGAGTTATTTTCATCTCCTCTGCCTCTACGTCACGGAAGATGATATACAATTCTCTCTCTTTTGGCAATAGCCCCTTAAAATCCTCGGGAGGAGTTATTGTCAGGCGAAGCATACTTCCCTCTTCTTCAAGCTTAAAATCGGTAATAACGTACTTACCATCCATATATGCCTTTGTTTCACCGTCGTCCTCATAAAGCTCATAATAACCATTGCCACGCCAGACATGAATTTCAAGAGGCTGATCAAGTGAGAGATTATTCGTATCACAATTACGGTACATTGGAAGTATTGTTCCCTCAGGAGCGAGAACCGGGATAGAGTCAATATCACGGAACATGGATACCCATCCACCACCCTCATATATTCTGCCGTTAAATATATCTGTAAAACGACCTTCGGGAAGCCAGACGTTTGTATACGCAAGATTAAGACGCTTGTCAGATGGCTGCGTAATCGGTGCAACAATAAGCTGACCGGCAAAGATATACTGATTCCTTGCCTCATATGCATCGTGGCAATCGTAACGATAATACATAGGCATACAAATTGGTTCGCCCTCGGTATGAGTTCTGTAGTTTGCTGTATAAATAAAGGGAATAAGCTTATGACGCAGTCGAAGAAAATCCTCGGCTACCATATTTACTGCATAGCAGCGCTTCCAAGGCTCTTTACCCATGAAGTCGGAGTTTGACGAATGGAGCCTGTTTATAGGACTGAATACACCGTACTGAAGCCATCTGAGGTATAGCTCGTCATCCTGAACGCCATGCATATGGCCACCTATGTCATGACTCCACCAGGTATATCCTGCGTTAGCAGCTGAGTTTGTAAAATATGGCTGGAAATCGAGGCTTTTCCAGGTGCAATGAGTATCTCCCGAGAAGCCAAGAGGATATCTGTGGCTGCCAAGTCCTGCGTATCTGGAAAGGATAAGTGGACGCTTATCTCCTCTGCCACTGTCGATTGTGTGATAATGATTCAATGCCCATAATGGATCAAGACCGGGAATCTTCGTCTTAGTTCCCTGCTGCCAATCAATCCACCAGAAGTCCACTCCCTCATCCTCATAGGTATGGTGAAGAATGTCAAAATAGGCAGACAAAAACTCTCTGTCGGTTACGTCAAAGGCTATTATTTCCTTCTTGCTCGGATCGCGACCAAGTCTTTCGCACATCTTCTCATACTGATCCTCAAAGAATCTGACACCCTGAGACGGATGGGTATTCAGGGTAACCCTGAAGCCATGGCTATGAAGCCAGGATAAAAGCTCACGGTAGTCCGGGAAAAGCTCGGTGTTCCAGCTATAACCGGTCCATCCGGGAAGCGCAAGATAATAAAAAATTTCTTCGGGACATGAGGGCTTTGCAGAATTAGCTTCCTTTCCAAAACGTTCAATAACGTCGGTCCAATGCCAATCCATATCAATGGTTGCAACTGTTATAGGAAGCTTTTTATCAATAAACTTCTGCATCAGAGAACGGTATTCCTCCTGCGTATATGCCCTGTATCTGCTCCACCAGTTGCCAAGAGCATACTTAGGGATCAGAGGTACCTCGCCTGTAAGCTTAAAGAAATCACGCAGCTGCGCAAGATAGTCGTGCCCATAGGCAAACCAATAACGATCAGAACACTCGGGACGCGAGGAAATACTGCCGTCCGGATTGACAAGCAGACTCGCTGAATCATCCATTACCGATCCACCTAATTCCGACATAATTCCGTTCTCAAGTTTTACCTCGCCGTTTGCCATATCAAGTGTACGTGCCGTTCCCGGAAGGATACCTTTTGTAAAATCGGTAATTGTTCCTATTTTATCAATGCATACCGACAAAACGTCACCGTTTTTCTTATTAACAGTAAAGCAAGCTGCATCGGTACTAACGGTAATTGTACTCTCACGTTCGTCAAGACTATAATCTACCTGACAGAAATCTCTGTTAATAACCGTCTGGGTAGGCAAATCGGTGAAAAGACATCCACCGGACAAATCGGGATTAGCACCCGTCTCGGTTCTCAGAAGACGAGGAGTAATTAGAGAAATGCGAAGATGGTCATTTTTATAAATAATCATTCTGATCTCCTTCTATAATAATCTTTAATAATCTTTATCAGATAAATTATATCATTTGCAGGTGGCTTTGTCAATGCATCATTTTTTCAGGAGTCCGGGTTGTTTTTGTCAAAAATTTTCTTTTTTTCATATACTGTACCTGAGAGGATGAATCCTCTTATAAAGAAAAGGAGAATTAAAATTGGCAACATTTTATAATCAGGCAACTCTTAGCTTTGATGGAAGAACGCTTACCTCAAATCAGACGGAGGGCGAGGTTGTTACAAGGGTTACACTCGCCAAAACGGCCGTAAGCAGTGACTACACCCCAAACGGTAATATTGTTTACGCCGTTACGCTTGTAAATACCGATGACACCGTCAAAACGAATATAAGTCTTACAGACAACCTCGGAGCCTTTACACCGGTAGGCAGCACAGAGCTTGTCCCTCTTTCATACGTGGGTGGTAGCGTGCTATACTATCAGAACGGTATTCTTCAGCCTACACCAACTGTTAACGCAGGTCCGCCCCTCGTCATCTCCGGAATAGATATTCCTGCCGGTGGAAACGTGATTATTCTCTACGAGGTTCAGGCAAACGAGTTTGCCCCCCGAGGTGAAAACGCAACAATAACCAACACTGTAGAAGCAAACGGAGAAGGGCTTTGCGACGAACTTACCGGTACAGCAACAACTCCTACAAAAAATGCTCCCGAGTTATCAATAGCAAAGGCAATATGTCCACAAACAGTAAGCTGTGGAGATGAAGTGACCTATACCTTTATCATTCAGAATACCGGAAATACTCAGGTTGTTGCTACAGACAATCTTATTGTTTCGGATCTGTTTAATCCTGCGCTGACAAATATTACAGTTACACTGAACGGCGCAACACTTAACGAGGAAACGGGATACACCTATAACGAACAGACCGGAGAATTTACTACAATCGGTGGCGCTATACCACTTCCTGCAGCAACCTTCACAAGAGATCCCGAGACGGGCGTGGTGAATACCACTCCCGGAGTGGCTGTCCTGACGATAACAGGCACAATCTGACACCTTGCTTGTTCTGCCTAAAAATATTGCCACGTTTCAAGTTTTTTTGAAACGTGGCATCTTTCACTCTCGGGGTGTGTCAATTGCCTGAGGCTTTCTCTTCTGTGGCTTTGTACCTTCGGTAACAGTAAACCAGAACTCACATCCATCACCACTGGAGCAATCAACACCAATGGTTTCTCCATGCGCATCGACGATAGTCTTACAAATGTACAGACCCAATCCAACGCCACTCTTATCAAGTCCGCGGCTTTTATCAGATTTATAAAATCTGTCAAATACCATTTTCGAATCCTCTTCAGAAAGAATCTGCCCCTGATTATATACCGAAATTTTAAATTTCGTGTCTGTGATTCGCAACAAACTTATTCTTAGCTTTCCTTTTTCTTTAGCAAACTTTATAGCATTATGACAAAGATTATAAAGAACCTGATATATGGCATCCTTATCGGCAAGGGCATACATTCCATCCTCTGCATCAAACTCGACGTCAAGTCGCTTCTCCTCTATCTTCTGTTCAAAGGATATAAGAATAATTCTTGCGACCTCAGCAATATCAAAGTTTGTATAATTAAACTTACGCTCTCCCGATTCAAGCCTTGAAACATCCAGAAGCTGTGAAACGAGACGGGATAATCTGTGAACCTCTGCAGAAATAATCCCCAGATAATACTCATGCTTCTCCGGAGGAATTGCGCCGGAATTAATTCCGTCAATGAAGCCTGCAATAGTGGTCATAGGGGTACGAAGATCGTGCGAAACGTTTGCCAGGAAGGAGTTACGCATTTTTTCAAGGCTCTCAAGCGAGTCTGCCATATTATTGAACGCCCTTCCAAGCTCGCTTACCTCATCGTTGCTGTTTCTTACCGAGACTCTGACCGAGAAATCCCCCTTTGCAAACTTCTTCGAAGCACTTGTCATTTTTTTAAGTGGATTTACAATACGGTCTGTTATGAAATAAGCTCCTATAACTGCAGCCATCATTACCCATATTGAGCTATTGATAACCACTCGTCTTGTAATACTTACAAAATTGTTTTCTCGGGTAATAGAGGTTAAGGTCATAACATAGCATTCTACACCGTTAGTCCCCTCTACAGCCTTTGCAAATACCATATACTCATCAGTTAATGCGTCAGAAATCTTTCCTCTGTATACATAGCTGGGCTCACCGGAATCATCTGTATGCTTTTCGAATTTTGACAGCTCTACGTTTCCAAGACCACCATTAAGATCAATAACCGGATCTTTTACCTCTGTATCATAAGAATGTGGAGTTGATAAAACTATTTTTCCGTTTTCATCAGTAATAAGAACGTCATAGTCTGAGTTAAGGTTTATCATTGGGCGTATTGCTTCGGATACGTCATAAACCTCATTCTCTATATTATCAATGCCACCGTACTTGATGATATCCACAATTATCGAGCTCTCCTTGCTCAGTCTTGATTCGGTATCACTGAAAGCATAGTTTCGTACTAAAGACGTAATAATACCCGACAGGATTGTAAAACTGACAAAGATGATTACAATAAACGCAGTAAGGTATTTTGAAAACAACGTTCTGAACATCTTTTTTCTCCTATAATGATTTGTTAAATATATTTTAACATATTTTATCACAGAATGTCAAATTATTTTACACATTTGGATTGACTAAATATTAATTTTGTGTTAAAATGTTAATTGGTTTATTTGAGATGAATTATTATTGATTAAAAAGGAGTCAAATATAATGACAGTTACAAGATTTGCGCCAAGCCCTACAGGATATATGCATATTGGAAACCTCAGGACAGCGCTTTATTCTTATCTTATCGGAAAGCATGACGGTGGTAAGTTTATCCTTCGTATCGAGGATACAGACCGTGAGAGACTTGTGGAAGGAGCAACCGATGTAATTAAATCTACACTTAATATGACGGGACTTCTCTGGGATGAGGGACCCGACGTTGGTGGAGATCACGGCCCTTACGTTCAGTCTGAGCGTAAGGAAATATATATGGAATACGCAAAGAAGCTTGTTGAAATGGGACACGCATACTACTGCTTCTGCACTAAAGAGCGTCTTGAAAAGCTTCATGAAGAGGACGCAATGGGTGGTTATGACAGACACTGCCGTAATTTGTCCAAGGAAGAGGTCGAGGCAAATCTTGCTGCAGGTATTCCCTTCGTTATCCGTCAGAAAATGCCTACCGAGGGCGTTACAAGCTATCATGATGAGGTATTCGGTGACATATCCATGAACAACGAGGAGCTTCAGGATCAGATTCTTATGAAGGCTGACGGTTATCCTACCTACAACTTCTGTCACGTTATCGATGATCATCTTATGGGCGTTACCCACGTTGTCAGAGGCTCGGAGTATCTCACTTCTACTCCCAAGTACGTACTTCTTTACGATGCCTACGGCTGGGAAAGACCTACCTACGTTCATCTTCCCCTGCTTATGGGTAAGGATGCAGAGGGTAATATTTCCAAGCTTTCCAAGCGTCACGGTGCAGTATCCTTCCAAGATCTCGTAGCCGACGGTTATCTTCCCGAAGCGATTATTAATTACATTTCTCTTCTCGGCTGGTGTCCTAAGGGTGGCGAGCAGGAGTTCTTTACTCTGGATGAGCTGAAGGAAGCCTTCACCATTGACGGTGTATCAAAATCTCCTTCCGTTTTTGATTTTGAAAAGCTGCTCTGGTTCAACGGCGAGTATATTCATAAGCTTGAGGACGAAAGATTTACCGAGCTTATTGCTCCCTTCATCAAGGTGGAGATTCCCGAGAATATTAACAAGACAAGGATGCTTGCTCTGCTTAAAACAAGAATTGCGAAGCTTTCTGAAATAAACGAAAGAATGGCATTCTTTATCACTCTTCCCGAATACGAAAAAGAGCTGTTCCTTAACAAGAAGAACAAAATTGCTGACTTTGAAATTGTTAAGACCGTTCTTACCGAAGCTAAGGCTATCCTTACCGACGTTCAGAGCTTTGATAATGATACTCTCTTCGCATCGCTTATGCCTATTGCCGAAAAGCTCAGCATAAAGACAGGAACACTTATGTGGTGCATCCGTATTGCAGTATCCGGTTTGACTGCTACTCCCGGTGGCGCAACAGAAATTATGGAAGTAATCGGCAAGGAAGAGTCGCTTAAGAGAATCGACCTGGCTCTTGAAAAGCTTATCTGAGATTATTTTCAGTTAATTTTTAGTAAAAATGTAAAATTTAAGGCGAGTCCAAAACGGACTCGCCTTTTTGATTAATCCTTTTCCAGCTCCTTATCGTTTAACATATAAGTGGGAATAAGACAATTATGTCTCTTTCCAAGATCATTTCTTTCATCTCTATCGTAGTTTTGTGTTTTAGAGAAGCCCTTGGAACGAATATATGCACTCCATCTTATATGCTCGGGATTTGCAATTCTGATCTTTTCGCAACAGCAAAGCTCAGACCAGTTTTCAGCACCGTCCTCATACAAATTCATCTCTTTTCTGAGCTTACGGTGAATAGCCTTTGCAACCGAAGAATTGAAATCATATTCAAACCTCCAGAATTTGCGCTCGCTTGAGTTCTTATCCTTCCTCAGAGATAACCAAGCCTTTAACATACAGGGTAAGCACAGGTGATTTAATTTTGAATAAATATATAAAGGAACCTTTTTCTTTATGAAGAACGGAGGCTTAATCACACCGTTTTTAAGCATCTTAGCTTCTTTTTTCTTACAGAAACGGCACTCCCTTTGAGCAGCCTTTTCTTTCATAAGCTTGATTGTTTCTCCGATCTGACAGATGATGCACTTCTTTTCGACTGTCTTTGCTTTTTTCTTTGACGATCGAGAAGATTTTTTCTTTAATAAATCGAATTTTGCTATGATTTTACAAAGTCTGCAATTGTTTTCTGTGACTTTCTCCTCTTTATTTTCCGGAGGTGGAGGAAGCACACATTTATCCGTCTGCTGATTCGGGCAGATAAAATGATTATTATTCTTCATAGCATTTTCAATCATTCTTCTACGGTACTCGCACTTGCTCTTATCTGCCACGGGACACTTAAAATCGAACCTTGCTTTTTTAGCCTTCTTCTGTGGGAAGTTCAGCGAATATCCGAGATGAAGAATCAAGCCGTCGTCAATAAGATCAGAATCTATAAGCGTAGACACAGAATAGAAGCTATCAAGATCCCCGGTAACAAGAATATCATATGCCTGTTTGCCACGGTAAGTAACACCGGAAAGTTTTCTCTCCTTGGGATTCTTGGATACATTCTCCTTTATATCATCCCAGGTTGTGCGAATTGAGTTGGCAAGCTTTGAATCATATATTACCGTCTCAATATCCGGCTTGTGTCCATCACCATCGTATTCTACACTCTCGCACATACTGCGAATTTCAACTGCTGTCTTCAGGTTGATCTCGTCGGTACCAAGACAAACAAATATGTATGTTGCATCCTTAATTTCCATCAGTTTATTTCTAAACTGTGGTGTCGAAACGTCAACGCCACCAATAATGTCTATTTCATAATATGGCTCGCCCTCAATGCGTTGTTTAGTGTGTTTGCCGTTATATTTCTCACTCATCAACTCGGGACACATAAACGTAAACTTTTCAAGTGCCTTTTCATCGGTATCAAAGGCTATGATTTTTATCTTATAACCCTCAAGCTGACAAAACCAGGTCAATGCCTTAAGCATTTCCCTACCGTACTGACCAAGACCTACAATTACGGCAGAGATTACCCTGTCCTGATTGTCACCTACTTTGCGCGCCCGTTCGAACAGCATCTTTCCCTGAGTATAAAGATTGTGATAAACAAGGGTCTGAATATCATCAATCCTGATGGCACGCATTCTCTTCGGATTTGATGAAGCCATCATCAGCTCGCTGCGAACGTCGGGAGAGAACAATCTTAACTCAACATGCTTATAATCATATTTTTTAACCACCTCAGCATGACGAAGCTTTTTATGCTCATCATCCGAAATCAAATAGAAACGAAGTCTGCGAGGAGAGAGCATTCTTTTGAATACGATGGAATCAAAATCCTTGCTGAACAGAATTGCGCCAAGCATATGGGCATCCTCAACAAGCTCCAACTTTTCCTCCTCAACCTTGTCCGTAATATCGGTAAAAACAATCATATTAAAAGGATTGTTTTTCTTAAGATCGGAGGCAAGCGCAAGCGACTTCTCATTAAGCTCGTTAAATACGTGGGTCGGAGCAAATACGCCGAAGGAATATCTGATTTTAGAAAATACGTTTTTAAAGAAAGTAAGTACAAAACCAAAGGTGAATATAGGCGCCGATACGTAAAGAACAGATCCTATACGGGTATAAAAATCCATTACGGCAGGATCGGACAGCGTAGGAATAGCTACACCAAACTCATCCTTAAGGTCAAAAATCCAGAACAGCTCACCGTCAAGAATAAAGAGTCTGAATGCAAACTGCATAGCAGACCACAGAGCCGTCAAGTAATAATTACCTCCCGCCCCATTATTGAGCATAAGATATTCTCGGCATAAGGGATAGAAATAAACTACTGCCGAAATAAATATACCACCTAAAATAATTCTGATGGGGGTGATTACTCTGTCTTTTTTGTGGAACAAAACAATTATAACCTTCCATATTGCACCAAAGGCGAAGGTAGCGAACAAAAGTCCATATGCAAGATATCCGTTTGTGAATGCTACGGCAATCTCACTCCACATCGTATAGACTATATATGCAATCGCAATGCAAGCCCCAACTCCACCAAGCTGCATGATAACTTTAGGGATTCCACCTATTTTTTCATAAAGATCGGCTTTTTCTTTATCTTTATTATGCTTTATCACACGATTAATAACAAGCTTACCAAGCAACGCCACCAGAGCCGAAATTACCAGAATTAAGCAAGGCACAATGAACTTATTCATCACGTAGAATATTTGATTTATCAGTTCATTTATCTGTTCAATTATCATGTCCGCGTTTTACCTCCTCGGTTTTCGACAGTAAAATCAAAAATGTATAATTTATTTTATAATAAATATCGCATTTTGTCAATAGTATGGCAAGCAAATATTACTTTATTATTTACGTAAACATAATTAAAAAGTAAAAGCACCCGATTTTACTCGGGTGCAAAAAGTTATTATTTGGTTCAAGTACGGTTATTGTTAATCAAGCTCCTTAAGACCTGTATAGAGCTCGTAATACCGTCCCTTTTGGTTCAGAAGATCGTCGTGGTCGCCACGCTCAATGATTTCGCCCTTCTCAAGCACCATAATTGCATTTGAGTTACGAACCGTTGAGAGACGGTGGGCGATAACGAAGGTCGTTCTATCCTTCATCAATCTATCCATACCTCTTTCAATATGTCGCTCGGTTCGTGTATCAACAGAGGAGGTTGCCTCATCAAGAACGAGGATTGGAGCTTTTGATAAAGCAGCTCTTGCTATATTAAGAAGCTGACGCTGTCCCTGGGAAAGATTTGCACCGTCCCCTTCAAGAACCGTGTCGTATCCGTGCTCAAGACGCATGATAAAGCTGTGGGCGCTGGCTGTCTTTGCAGCAGCGATAACCTCATCATCGGTGGCATCAAGACGTCCGTATCGAATGTTCTCCATTACCGTTCCGGTAAAGAGGTGGGTATCCTGAAGCACCATAGCAATATTCTTTCGAAGGAAATCACGCTTATACGATTTAAGAGGCTTACCGTCTATGGTGATAGTTCCCTCTTCTATATCATAGAAACGGTTAAGAAGATTTGTGATGGTGGTCTTACCTGCACCTGTAGAACCGACAAAGGCAATTTTCTGTCCCGGTCTTGCATAAAGAGAAATATTCTTTAAAACTATCTTGTCGGGGTCATAGCCAAAGGTAACGTTTTCCATAATTACGTGTCCCTTTATTTCATCCTCTGTTGCATTCTCCTCGTCGGGAGTCTCAGGACTTTCATCCATTACGTTAAACACACGCTCAGCTCCTGCGAGAGCTGCAAAAAGGGTGGAAACCTGCTGCGAAAGCTGGCTTATAGGCATGGAGAACTGCTTGGAGTAATTGGCGAAAACGGTAAGCGCACCGGGAGTAAAGCCCTTGACAACTATCAGTATACCTCCGACTCCGAGAGTAACGGCATAGGAAATAAGGCTGATGTTATGCATAATCGGACCGGTAACGCCACCCCAGAATTGCGCCTTCTCCTGCTTATTACGAAGATCCTCGTTAAGAGAATTCATCTCTTCAATACACTCATCCTCGTGGTTAAACACCTTAACCACCTTCTGACCACTTATAGTTTCCTCAATATATCCATTTACTGCGCCGAGAGCTGCTTGCTGTGCACCGTAATACTTTGAGGAGTTTTTGGCGATGGTACCGGCAGCAAAAACCAAGAGAGGAAGAAATGCCACGGTAATAAGAGTAAGCCATACGTTAGTGGTAAGCATAAATATAAAGGTACCACCAAGAGAAATAACACCACTGACAATTGAAGTTAACGAATTGTTTAACATAACGTCAATGTTATCCACGTCGTTTGTAAATCGGCTCATTATCTCACCTGTAGGATGAGAGTCAAAATACCTTACGGGAAGGCGCTGCAGAGCCCTAAAGAGATCATCTCTGATTGCCTGAATAGAGTTCTGCGATACCGAAAGCATAAGTCTGCCCTGAATATAGCTGCCAAATGCAGATATACTGTAAACCAGTGCAAGAACTATCAATGCAGCGAAAACGTAAACAGTAACCTCTGCTGCAGTATTAACCATAAGAGAGGAAATAAACGGTGTAGAAGCAAATTTCTCTATAATCTTATCAGCAGCCTGCTCCAGTACGCTGGGCTCAAGAACTGCATCGGGTTTAACAGCAAGCGTAATACGGTTAACGATAGGAGCGATAAGATAGCCTGCGCAGAGCGAACTTACTGTAGTAAGAAGCATACATACAAACACCGACACAAGTCGAAGCTTATACTTACCAACATATGAAAGAATTCTTCCAACCGTCTTTCCTATATTTTTCGGTTTTCCTTTAGCCCTGGAGCCGTGACGGTTACCCGGACCACCACCACGAAGTGACATACCGTGGGAGACGCTATTATATTGCTTTTGAAGCTCTTCAAGATTTCTTGCCATACATTACGCCTCCTTTCTGTCCATCTGCGAATAGTAAATCTCGCTGTATTCCTCGTTACCGAGAAGCAGCTGCTCGTGCGTTCCTATACCGGTGATTTTACCGTCATTAAGAACGATAATACTGTCTGCATCCTTTACCGAGCTTATACGCTGAGCAATAATAATTTTAGTACAATCAGGTAAATCAGTAGCGAACGCCTCTCTGATCTGTGCCTCGGTTGCAGTATCTACTGCGCTGGTTGAGTCGTCGAGAATAAGAATTTTAGGCTTTTTCAGGAGCGCTCTCGCAATGCAAAGTCTCTGCTTCTGTCCACCTGAAAGGTTTGCGCCACCCTTTTCAAGAGAGGAACTGTATCCCTCACTGAAGGTAGAAACAAACTTGTGCGCAGCAGAATGCTCTGCAGCGCGAATCATCTCCTCGTCTGTTGCATCGGCATCACCCCAACGGAGATTGTATTCGATAGAGCCCGAGAATAAGAGATTTTTTTGCAATACCATGCCTATACCGTCACGAAGGTGTTCAAGCGAATACTCCTTAACGTTTACCCCGTCAATAAGAACCTCGCCCTCATCAACGTCATAAAGTCTCGGAATCATAGATACGAGTGTGGTTTTACCACAGCCTGTCGATCCTATAATACCTACGGTAGAGCCTGCCTCGATAGTAAGATTAATGTTGTCGAGAACGGCTTCCTCACTGTGCTTATAGTAACGGAAGGAAACGTTTTTAAACTCTATCTTACCGTTAGAAACAACGTGTTCTGCCGAGGAATTAATATCGTTAATATCGATTTCTTCATCAAGCACCTCGCGTACTCTCTTTGCAGAAGCAAGCGCTCTGGATGAGAACATAAACAACATTGATACCATCATAAGCGACGAAAGGATCTGAGTCGTGTAGGTAATGAAGGCAGAAAGATCTCCCACAAGCATATCACCATCAAGAACTATATTATGACCTGACCAGATAACTGCGATTACGGTGACGTACATAAAAATATTCATAACGGGACCCATGAAGATCATTACCTTCACAGCATTCATTCCACTGCTTTTCAGGTCTGCATTGTCCTCTTCAAACTTATCAATCTCATAATCCTCACGAACAAAGGACTTTACTACTCTGACGTTGGTTACGTTTTCACGAACGGTGGAATTAAGCTTATCCACCTTCTTCTGCAGCTTTTCAAATCTTGGAAAACCGATTCTTATAAGAACAAACAAAACCACAAGCATAAGTGGCATTGTAACAGCGAGAATAACCGAAAGGCTGGGCTTCAGGCTTACTGCCATGATAATACCACCGATAAGCATACCCGGTGAACGCAGTGCCATACGAAGAAGCATGTTTACAAAGTTCTGAAGCTGGGTTACATCATTTGTCATTCTTGTAACAAGCGAGCTGGCAGAAAACTTATCGATATTTGCAAAGGAATACTGCTGTATCTTAGCATAAAGATCGCTTCTCAGATCTGCCGCAAAGTTTACAGATGCCTTGGCGCCAAAATATGCTCCGGCAACACCACCTGCCATCATAAGCAACACAATTCCGATAAGCTTTGCTGCTATACCAATGCTGCTGCCCACGGTAAGCAGTCCATCATTACCTTTATTAATAAGCTCGGCAAGAAGCAGTGGCATAAACATTTCGCCGATTACCTCAACTATCATACCTACAGGACCGAGAATAAACGAGGTAAGATAAGGCTTTACGTATTTAAACCATTTTTTCATTTGTTTTCCTTCCTTTCACACTGTTTTCCGATATTTGCCTGCAGTTTTTCAAGGCAGGAAATATAGGTATTCAGTTCATCATCACTGAAGCCATCGAACATAGAGGCGTCTGTCTCACAGAATAATCTACGGGTCTTCATTACCAGCTCTCTTCCCTTGTCAGTGATACAAATCTCATTAAATCTGTTATCGTGACCCAGGGTTCGCTCTATATATCCGTCCTTCTCGATTTTTCTCAGCGCACAGGTTACGGCAGCAGGTGTTACATCCAGATGCTCTGCCAGCTCCTTCTGCGATGGAAGTCGCTCAAATCTTGACAGATGCATCAGTATCCTCAGCTGTGTTCGGTGAATGCCAAGCGTTTTCACACGAGAATCAATCAGAGCCTTATGCATACGATCGGTCTTAATCATCATTTCAATGGCTCTTGACAGCTTTGTTTCCGACATACTTTTTCCTTTCGGGAATTAATTAATATATAATAATTAAACACTTAACTATTATGACACAAACAACAAAAAAAGTCAAGCCGATTTGGTGATTTTAACAAAAAGTACATACTTTATTTTTGTACTTGAAAACGCAAGCGAAAAGTGATAAAATATATCTATCAGAAAGCGAGGATATTATATGTTCAATACCACTCTTTGCTATATCGAAAAAGATGGAGCGTATCTTATGATACACCGGATTAAAAAGAAAAATGATATGAATAAGGATAAATGGCTTGGTGTCGGAGGTAAGCTTGAAGAGGGCGAAACACCCTTTGACTGCGCAAGGCGGGAGATAAAGGAAGAAACGGGTGTTACGGTTAAGGATCTAAAATACAGAGGAATTATCACGTTCGTGTCTGATCTATACGGAACTGAATATATGCACCTGTTTACTGCCACGGAATATGACGGCGAGATTGATTACGACTGCGACGAGGGCAGACTCGAATGGGTGAAAAAGGAGATTGTTCCTTCCCTGCCTATCTGGGAGGGTGATAAAATTTTCTTTGATCTTATAGAAAAAGATACCGGATTCTTCTCACTGAAGCTTTGTTATGAGGGAGATAAATTGATTTCCCATACCCTCGAATTTTAAAAAAGGAGCTGAGTCATTAAGAATTCAGCAATATCAAGGCTTTGAGGATAGTAAAGACATCAACTGCTGAATTCTTAGTGCGAAGCACCTTTCGGGGCTTGTTTGATTTAGAGCAGAAATCTTCGTTTGCGAGCGTGAGGCGTATTGGCATACGTCGAGCGAGTAAGCGGAGATAGAACAAAAACTCAAATAAAAAAGAGAAAACCGTAGGTTTTCAACCTTAGATTTTCTCGGTTAGATAAA
>JAFTON010000046.1 GCA_017463765.1 Clostridia bacterium
AGACGTTACCGTTGCTCTTAAGATAGCATTCGCAAAGTATGAGGGTGGAAGCATTCTTTCCTTCATTTCCGGCGTTAGCGTAAACGGCGAGGCTCTTACTCTTACCGACGGTCAGGTTGCTCCCGGTACTGCTGAAAATCAGTGGTGGAACGTTTCTAACGTTCAGGTAGCTACTATTAATCTTAAGGCAGGTGAGATTTACACCTTCCAGATTGGTGTAAACTCCGGTAACCTTGACGGTTATGTTCTTGACGTTGTTGCTGACGAGCCTGTTACACCTCCCGCACATGAGTGTGAGAGTGTATGTCCCGAGTGTGGCAAGTGCCTTGACGCTGAGTGCACAGAGGACGCTTGTGTTGAGAAGTGCGAGGGTCATGAGGTTGTAATCAACCCCGATATTACTGTTCCTTCCACAGGCTCTGTAAAGCTTGAGATGGAAACATTTAACCTTTCTAACTGTACTATCGTACTCAGAGGAGATCTCATCAATGCAGGCTATACCGCTCCCGGTAATAGCGAAGGCAGAATCTGGGGTCTTGGAAACGGAACAACATTCCGTGTTTACGTTAAGGTAGATGAGGCTTGCACCCTTAAGATTTATCTTTCGGGCTTTGGTACTGCAATGAGCAACTATACCTATAAGTTTGGTGAGACATCTCTCAACGCAGCCGGCAACTATGGTTCGGGCGCAGTGGCAGAGGGTCTTATCGGTACCGTTGAGGTTGCTGAGGCAGGTGTTTACCTCTTTGAGTTCACTTCCGGTCAGAATACTGACCTTGATTATCTTCGTTTTGAGGTTGTTGAGGAAGCTCCCGCACATGAGTGTGAGAGTGTATGTCCCGAGTGTGGCAAGTGCCTTGACGCTGAGTGTGCAGAGGACGCTTGCGCTGAGAAGTGCGAGGGTCACCAGGTTGTAGTAACTCCCGACATCACTATTACCGATGCATCCGATAGCTACAAAGCAGAGGCAGAAGCGCTTGATATGAGCACTCTCGTTCCTCAGACCGGATTTGAAAAGCCTGCTGTAGAGACATTTAACGGTGGACAGGGTCTTGGCGGAATTGCAGGTGGTTATCAGACATTCATCGTTACCACCGAAAAAGACGTTACCGTTGCTCTTAAGATAGCATTCGCAAAGTATGAGGGTGGAAGCATTCTTTCCTTCATTTCCGGCGTTAGCGTAAACGGCGAGGCTCTTACCCTTACAGACGGTCAGGTTGCTCCCGGTACTGCTGAAAATCAGTGGTGGAACGTTTCTAACGTTCAGGTAGCTACTATTAATCTTAAGGCAGGCGAGATTTACACATTCCAGGTTGGTGTAAACTGCGGTAATCTTGACGGTTATGTTCTTGAGGTAGTTGAGATCGTTCCTGCACATGAGTGTGAGAGCATTTGTACAGCTTGCGGTAAGTGTACCGACGCTGAATGCGCAGAGGCTGCTTGCGAAAGCAAGTGCGCAGGTCATGCAATTGATGCTACAATCTCCACTGATGACGTTGCTGTTACCCTTGAGGGTGAAAGCTGGAACTATGCTGATGACACTATCGTTACAAGATCCGACTTTATTCCCAGTATAGGCGCAGGCAACCTTAAGAATGAGCCCGGCAATGGTGCAACCTGCATATTCGCTTTTACTGCAGGTACTAAGTTCGTTCTCAATATTGAAGCTGTATCTGATATGACTGTTGATCTTCTTCTCAGAGGAGCAACCGATGCCGCAGGATATGACGTAGCATCCAAGCTTGCCGTAACTGTTAACGGTAAGTCTGTTTCCGGTGGCTACGGAAGTCTTACAGGTTCGGGTGATAAGCCTTATTGGGATTGGCAGACCGTATGCCTTGGCAAGATTGATCTTGTTAAAGGTGTAAATGAAATTACCATCACCGTTCTTGACGGTCACCCCAATATCGACTGGGTAAGACTTGTTCCTGTTGACGCTGATATTACCGTTGCTACAAGTGGTTCTACCACTCTTCATATGGAGAACTTCGAAGAGCACAAATCTACAATTGATTCAAAGGATGACTTTGTTAATGCTTATGCAAGTCAAGGCTTTAAGGAAGGCGACGTATTCAAGAATGCCGGTTTAGGCAGAATTTACGGCTTCAATGCCAGCACATTCGTTATGCATGTTGAGGTTAAGGAGGCTTGCACTCTTAAAATAAGTGTAAATCTCTGGAACTGCAACGCGCTTAACACATATAAGTATTACTTTAACGGTCAGGCAATAAACTGCACTAACGAAACAGCTCCCACAGGAGCAGGCGTTTATGAGATTGGAAGCGTTACCGTTTCCGAGGCAGGCATTTATACCTTTATTTTCACTACTGGTGGCGTTGACTTCGACGAGGTTATCTTTACCGTAGTAGAGTAATAATTGTATCAAAATTTTAAATAATTCTATTATGTTGGAACTCTCCGCTTCGTTTTGGGGTGGGGAGGAAAACAAAAGCAAATCAATAAAATAAATAGTGAGGACTATTATTATGGCAAAAAGAAAAAGAAGTGGAGTTACCGGTGGTAAGGTATTCACTGCAATAATTCTTTTAGTTGTTCTCGTAGTTGGTAACCTTGCTCTCTATCAGAATGCCGATCTTGTAACCATGTATCTCTGTGGTTCGGGTTACAATGAGGACAGCGAGGAGGCTATCGCCGCTCGTGAGTCCGGTAAGGCTCTTGCAGAGCAGATTGCTGCTGAGGGCGCAGTTCTTTTGAAGAACGAGAATAACGTCCTTCCTCTTCAGACTAAGAAGGTAAATGTATTCGGTTGGTCGGGTAGCGATGCAGGCTTTATGCCTCAGGGTACCGGCTCGGGTACAGGCTCGAGAAATGATCTCGTAACCTTCCTTGGCGGTCTTAAGGAGGCGGACATTGAGTACAATGAGACTCTTGCAAAGGCTTATGCAGATCTCGGTTGGTCCCGCGCAGAGGGAGGTTCCTACGTAATCGAGGCACACGGTGACAGATATAAGAACATCTACGGTGTTTCCGAGGTTCCCGAGAGCTTCTACACCGACGAGCTTATGGATAATGCTATTGCATACTCCGACACTGCTATTATCGTTATCGGTCGTCTTATGGGTGAGGGTAACGACTTCTCTAAGGTTCAGTATTTCTCCAATCAGGCAGGTGGTGGTGAGGACAAGACCAGAAAGCTTCAGTCCCTCTCTGCTCGTGAGGAGTATATGATCAACCTTGTTTGCGAAAACTTTGAAAATGTCATTATCGTAACCAACACAGGTAACCCCATTGAGCTTGGCATCGCAGATGATCCCAGAATCGATGCAGTTCTTAATATGGGTATGCCCGGTACCCGTGGTACCGTTGGTATCGGTAAGATCCTCAGTGGTGAGGTTAATCCCTCGGGTAGACTTGCTGATACCTGGGCATATGATCTTTCTACTGCTGCAGCTTATGCGACCACAGGTCTTGGCGCAAGCTCCTATTCCGATATCGGAACTGCTTACACCGAGTATCTTGAGAATATCTACAACGGTTATCTCTGGTATGAGACTGCCGATGCAGAGAACTTCTGGAGCAGTGAGTTTGCTAATGATCAGTGGGGCGTAACCAAGTACGAGGAGGTCGTTCAGTATCCCTTCGGCTTCGGTCTTTCCTACACCTCCTTTGATTGGGAGATCAAGGAAATGAACTTCGCTAACAGAAGCACCATTGGCAAGAACGACGTTATTAAGGTAACCATACGTGTTACCAATACCGGTGACGTAGCAGGTAGAGACGTAGTAGAGCTTTACTACTCTGCGCCCTATACTAAGGGTGGAATTGAGAAGTCTGCTATCAAGCTTGGTGGATTTGCAAAGACTCCTACAATCGAGCCCGGTCAGTTTGCTGACGTTGAGATCGAGATGCCTGTTGAGGAAATGAAGTCATATGACTGCTACGATGCAAACAACAACGGCTTCATGGGTTACGAGCTTGAAAAGGGCGAGTACACCATTTCCTTCCGTACAGACGTTCACACTCTCAAGGAGGGTATGACCGATAACACAATTGTTCTCGAGGTTCAGGATGATATCCGTTATGAGACCGACAGCACAACAGGAACTGTTGTTACCAACCAGTTCACTACTTATACTAACCCCGTTTCCGGCGCATCCAGCAAGATCAACGAACCCTTCCTTCCTACTGCTCACTCCATCGACGGTTCTGAGAACGAGGGCGAGATCGTTTATATGACAAGATCTGATTTCCTTGGCACCTTCCCCGTTGATGCAGGTCCCAAGAAGGCGGCAGGAAACCTTGTTGCTGATATGCACGGCAACACAGAAGGCAAAGAGCCCGCTGATCCTAACGTTACCGTAGCTCCTGAATTCGGTTCTACCAAGACGAATTGGAAGATCACAGACCTCTTTGGTGTTCCTTATGATGATCCTATGTGGGATGAGATCACAAGTCAGCTTACTATTGAGGAAGCTATGCACTTTATCGTTGATGCAGGTTTCGGTACTATCGAACTTCCTTCTATTGGTAAGCCTGGTACCAGAGATACAGACGGTCCCTCCGGATTTAACACCAACGTTACCGGTGGTAACAACCTTAAGGCTGTTTGCTATCCCAGCTCTACAGTTATAGCTCAGACCTGGGACTGGTACGCAGTATATCAGGTAGGTGTTGCTATCGGTATTGAGGCTAACGCTCTCGGTATCAACGGTTGGTACGGCCCCGGCGCAAATACTCACCGTAGTGCAATGGGTGGACGTAACTTCGAGTATTACTCTGAGGATGCACTCCTTGCAGGTACTATGTGTGCATATCATTGCATCGGTGCCAAGGAGCAGGGCGTTCAGGTATACATCAAGCACATCGGTGCTAACGAGGACGATAACGGACGTAACGGCGCTTACAAGTGGCTTACTGAGCAGACTCTTCGTGAGAACTATCTCAAGCCCTTCGAAATTGCTATTAAAGCAGGCGCTAACGGTCTTATGGGCTCTGTTACCCGTACGGGTGGTATGAGAACTACAGGTTCTTACGCACTTCAGACTGCTGTTGTACGTGACGAATGGGGCTTCCGTGGCACTATCATTACCGACTACTATCAGGGTGGAAACATCAACGACTTTGACGAGGGTATCAGAGCCGGTAATAACCAGGTTCTCTGGCCCGACTGGAGAGCAGATTGCCTTAACGATACTACCAGCGTTACCGCTAAGCATTACATTCATAAGGCTGCAAAGGATCTGCTCTACGCATATGCAGATACCATGTTCTACGCTGAGACTGCACAGGGCCTTGAGAGTGGTGCTATCGTAGGTACCGTTACCGAGACAAAGGCTGTCTTTGTATGGTGGATTCCTCTTCTCGCAGTTGTAAACACTATTGTTATCAGCATTATCTTCGGTCTTATTATTCCTAAGGCAGAGCCTAAGAAAAAGAAGAGAAAGAATGATGACGATGATGACGATGATTACGACTTCGACGGTGAGATTGAATCCGGTGAAAGAAGATACGCTGTTTCTGTAAGAGAGATTGAAGATTAATTAGTCAGTCATCTGAGGTATGACGCTTCGGCGTCATACCTCTTTTTTTACTTTTTCACCTTTTTCGGATTGTCGTATTTTCTTGACAAAAGCAGGAAACCAATATATAATGTATATAGATTGGAGACTAAAAATGAAAATGTTAAAAAAACTGTATGATAAAAGCGAGCTTTGGTTTGCAATATCCTGGATAATTGCATATTGTGTCCTGATGTCTGTTGCAGACACTCTTTCTGCTTTTGTAGGGGTAGATAAGTCTGTTACATTGGTGGTAGGATTGTTACTATCGGCTCTGATACTATACTTTATTTATAAAAATAATCTTTCCGATATATACGGTCTTTGCAGACCAAAGGTTAAACCTAAGGCAATGCTGTACTATGTTCCCGTGTTGGTTATGCTGACGGCGAATTTCTGGTACGGTGTAAAGCTTAATTACGGCATTATTTCTACATTATTATATATATTGTCAATGCTTTGCGTTGGTTTTCTTGAGGAGTTTATTTTCCGTGGTCTACTATTTAACGCTATGCGTAAGGATAATTTCAGGGCTGCAGTCATTGTTTCCTCGGTTACCTTTGGTATAGGTCATATTATCAATCTTATAAACGGCTCGGGTGCCGAGCTTATTCCCAATCTTTTGCAGGTTGTATACGCCACTGCTGCAGGTTTTATGTTTGTTATGATGTATTGTAAGGAAGGCAGCCTTATCACCTGCATTATTACACATGGTATATTTAACGGGTTAAGCGCCTTTACTAACGAAGCATCTATTACGCAGGAAATGCGTATTATTTCCTGTATCATATTAACTCTGATAACAGGCTCGTATGCCGTATATCTTGCATTAACTTTACCTCAAAAATCAAAGGATTAACGCATAATCCGGAAAGGAGTATATATGTCATCATACAGCGAGCTTATAAAGAACTTTGAGCGTATCCGTGCGTATATGCGTGAGTTTTATATTTACGGTTTTAAGAGCCGTGACGATTACAGCAAAAAGAGTGCGCGCTCTTATGATGACGAGCGACGCCGAATTGAAAGCTGGCTTGGCTCGCATATGAGCTTCGTGCGTACTCCGGAGGGCAAGAACGTCTTTATTTCTATAGACAGTCGCAGCATCAGGCACAATCCCTTTTATAATGCATGGAAGGCAAAAAGCTTTACAGACGGTGATATTACTCTTCATTTTATTATTTTTGATATTCTTTACGCTCCTGAGGTCAGACACACTCTTGCCGAAATAATGGATCTGATTGATGAAAAATATCTGTCGGGCTTTGAATTTCCGATGATGTTCGATGAGTCCACTGTCCGTAAGAAGCTTAAGGAATACACCTCGGAAGGCATTATAGTCACAGAAAAGGAAGGACGTAAGGTATACTATCGCAGAGGCGTTGACGTTGACATCTGTGGGCTTAACGATATTCTTCATTATTATTCAGAGGTTGCCCCCTGTGGCGTAATCGGTTCATTTATTCTGGACAAATCCGAGCATCATGAAGATAACTTTACCTTTAAGCATCATTACATAACCGGGGCGATAGACAGTGGTATTATGGCAGCACTGTTTATTGCAATGCGGGAAAAGCGAGCTCTCACCATCTCTAATCTCAGTAAAAAGAAGGATTTGCCGAGGAGATGCCGTATTATTCCATTGCGCATTCTGATAAGTGTTCAGAACGGCAGACAGCACCTTGTTGCTTATTTGCCGGAGTTTAATTCCTTCCATGCCTACCGTTTGGATTATCTTTCGAATGCAAAGCTTGAGGAGGTAACACCCCGTTTTGACGAGCTTCGCAGTGAGCTTGACAGAATGCAGGACAAGATGTGGGGCGTGAACGTCAAGCATAGCAAATGGGGTCACGACCATCTTGAACACGTGGAGTTTGTCATCAGGATTGGTGAGCATGAGGATTACATTATTCAGCGTCTTGAGAGAGAAAAGCGTGTCGGTAGGATTGAGAGGATTGACGATAATACCTATCGCTTCATTGCTGATGTTTATGATACAGGCGAAATGATCCCATGGATAAGAACGTTTATTTGCCGAATAGTGAAGATGAATTTCTCAAACCGTACCGTTGAAAACAGGTTCAAAGAGGATCTTAAGGCTATGTATAAAATGTATGGCATAGAGGAGGTGGCAGAATGATATTTTCCGAGCTTTACTCTGCATACTATAACACTGTTGCTGCGATTCTCTCAAAGATTATAGACGGTGAGCGCTCTGAAAGAGAGCTACAGAAGCTTGTTACCGAAAAGGCATTTGGTGAGAGTGTTCTTACAATTCTCCCGTCTCTGAAAAACGAAAAATGGCAGCTTATTCATTCGGATATGACTACGACACTTGAGCACAAGCCGACAATGCCACTTACCACACTGCAGAAAAGATGGCTTAAGGCAATATCTCTTGATCCTCGTATCAGGCTTTTTGGCGTAGAATTTCCTGATCTTGATGACGTTGAACCATTATTTACCTCTGAGGACTACTTTATTTACGATAGGTATTCTGACGGAGACCCCTTCGACAATGAGGAGTACGTGAGACAATTCAGAATAATTCTGGAAGCTATTCGCAATCACTCTCAAATAAGGTTTGAGATGATTAACCGTAAGGGGAATCCTATGTACGTCAGATGCTATCCGGTAAGGCTTGAATACTCCGAAAAGGATGATAAATTCAGGCTGGTTACTGCAGGGTGTCGAGCTGTGGCAACCGTTAACCTTGCAAAGATAAAGAATTGTACTCATTATAATGGTGAAAAACAGCTTGTGGGACACGAGCGCGACGTTAAATATGACACGGTCGTTGTTAAGCTTACCGATGAGCGAAATGCTCTTGAGCGATTTATGCTACACTTTGCCCACTTTGAAAAGAGGGTGGAAAAGCTTGATAGAAAGCATTATTTCATCAGAATTAAATATGCACATGATGACGAGCCTGAAATGGTCATAAGAATTCTTTCCTTCGGTCCTCTTGTTGAGGTCATGGAATCCGAGAATTTCAGGAATTTAGTCATTGAAAAGCTAAAAAAACAGAAAAGCTGTGGACTCAGATAAGAGTTCGCAGCTTTTTTTCCGTGAAAAAACCTATAAAAAGTGTTAATATAGGCTTGCAAAGGGCTTCCGACGAGTGTATTTTTCACCGAGGTGCGCGAGGATATTCCGTAGCGTATGCCAAAGGAGGACGTTTGCGTCTGCCTGTTAAGCAGTGGCTTACAGCCAATATTACGTGGGTTCGAATCCCACCGTACGCGATAAGCGTATCGCCAGGAGGTTTTGGAATTGTCTCATACGAGACTCAAGGACGGTACATAGAGAGCAGTCTTTATGTACGGGAACGTTACTGATTGAAAAAAACTGTTATCATTCGGCCGGGGCAGTGGAACAATATCCTTCTGCGCGGCAATGCAAAAGCAGCCTTGCCTGAAAACGGATACCGTGTATCCCTGATATGTACCAAAGGTATCCTTCCGTATAGGTATGGGAGCACTAAAGATTTCAGCCGCTTCTTTTGCATGAATGACAGCAGGATCAAACGAAAAAACAAAGGAGGGAGTATTATGATATTTTTCTTTCAGGTAAAAAGACACGCGCTATTCTTACGGCTTTCAAAGGCTTTTCCAAAGGAACTCGCCTCAGACGTTGAAGCTGTTTGTAAGTTAATGTCAACAAATAGTAATGCATTTGATGACGCACTGATTTGTAATGAGAATACCGAATGGAAGTTGCCTTCAGAAGAGATGATCAGAATCCCTTATCGTATATACGTTGATGACGACATTATCTTCAGCAACAGAATGACAGAAAGACAAAAGATTATTTATCATTGCATTTTTTCAAGAAGCTTTAACGGATATGTTCGTCAAAAGCATATCGAAGCTCTGTTAGCATTGGATTTGCCCGACTGGGCGATACCATACGTAATTAAGATTTGCGATGAATATGTAAAAGAAATCCTTGAGGTTGTTTATCATAAGCTTCAAGGAAGAAACAATGAAAGATACAAAGCATTATGCGCATTGAACTTCGATTATTTCAGGTTAGGACATTCCAGGATGATCAGCTATTGGAACGAGTTTTACCGATATGATTGCTACCGTTATGACGATTATATAGGCAAAAAAATCTATAGCGAGTGCTTTGGATACAATAAAACAGGACAAAAATCTATAAAATGTTGAGAAAAGGAATACATAATATGAAGACAGTAATTATTAATGAGAACCAGAAAGGCTTTCTTTTCAAAAACGGCAAATATATCAAAATGCTTGATGCAGGTAAATACTATCTTTTCGGTGGCAGAACCGTTGCAACTGTGTATACCGAGAATCCCATAATCCTCAGTGACTGTTCTATTGAAACTCTGCTTAAGGACAAGAGGGTTTCTGATAACGCAGTCGTTGTGGAGGTTGGAGATGAGCAACTTGCACTTCATTACGTGAACGGTAAGTTTTCTTCCGTTCTTCCTCGTGGTAAATATGCGTTCTGGTCTTTTGAGGACAGTCATGAGTTCAAGCTTGTTGATATCTCAACTCCCAACGTTGACGAGTCGATTCCTGAGTATATTTTCTCCAAGATTCCTCAGTTTACTTATATAAAGGTTGAGGTCGCCGAATACCAGAAGGCACGTGTATATTTCAATCAGAAGCTTGAGCGACTCCTGGACGCAGGTACCTATTATTTCTGGAAAACAGCCGTAAAGGTGGATGTAAATTACGTTGATACCCGTCTGACGCAGATGAACGTTACGGGTCAGGAAATTCTGACGGCAGATAAGGTTTCTCTTCGTATTAACTTTGTTTGTAACTATCGTGTTACCGACTACGTGAAGATTCTTACTGAGATCGATAACTTTGAGGAGCAGATTCACGTTGCTGCTCAGCTTGCTCTTCGTGAATACGTGGGAAAACATAAACTTGATGAAATCCTTGAAATCAAGGAGCAGATGACAGAATTTGTATTTACCAGACTGAAGGAGAAGGAAGGAGAGCTCTTTGTTGAGATTACCGATGCCGGTGTTAAGGATATTATTCTTCCCGGCGAGATCCGCGAGATTATGAACACGGTTCTAGTGGCTGAAAAGCGTGCTCAGGCAAATGTTATCACTCGTCGCGAGGAGGTCGCATCAACCAGATCGCTTCTTAATACTGCAAAGCTGATGGATGAAAACCAGACTCTTTATAAGCTTAAGGAGCTTGAATACGTTGAGAGAATTTTTGAAAACGTTGGCAATATCAGCATTGCCGGTGGTGGAGATATTCTGTCTCAGCTTACAGGAATTATCAGAGGTAACACCTGA
>JAFTON010000047.1 GCA_017463765.1 Clostridia bacterium
GGGGTATGGCTCTTTCTTTTAGCAGAAATATTATTACCGTTTTCAGCTTTGACACAGAGCAGGATTTTTACTGTTCCTATTACGAGGGGACTGAAATAAACTGCTTTGAGGATTTCAAAGGATGGGTTGACGATTGGTGCAGGGCCACAGGCGAGAAGGAGCTTGCAGAAATAAATACCTTTGCATCAAAAACCAGAGTACATCAGAAGTTTAAAGAGGGCGATTTCTTCAGATACAAAATTAACCGTTGTCTTTATGGTTATGGAAGAATTATACTGGATATAAACAAGATGCGTAAGAATGGTACAAAGTTCTGGGACATCTTTATGGGTAAGCCACTTTACGTTGCAGTTTATCATATAGCTACCGAGGATAAAAATCTGATGCCCGAACAGCTCGTTGATCTGAAAATGCTTCCGTCGCATCTTATAATGGATAATATTATTTACTATGGAGAGTGCGAGATAATCGGTAACCTCCCGCTCAGGGAAGATGAGAAGGACTACCCGGTTCACTATGGTTACAGTATCAGAGCAGGTGAACGTAATCGTGTAGTATATCAGCGTGGTACCACCTACATTTCGGTTGTCGATTCGAATGCTCCCATACCGGGATACCATTTTAACGGAGTGGGTTTTTCATTAAATATATCACTTCCAATACTGCTTGAATGTATAAGAACTAACTCAAACGATCCATATTGGGAAAAAGGTCTGCCGGGCTGGATTCAGGGCGATTTGAGAAATCCAAAATTGAAGAAAACTCTCACAGAGATTGAAAGCTACTTAAAAATATCTGAATAATCATATGTAATTCAAGAGGCTTGCTGAAAAGTGAGCCTCTATTTAATATGCTTATTTTTTTAAAATCTCTTGCAACATTTATTCGTTTATGCTATAATGTAAATGTAAAAGAATGCCCATTTGAGATAATGGGGCAGAATTACTATATAAAGGTTTTAGGAATATGCATTTTACTTGCCCGAACTGTAAAGAAAAACTGAATATTGAAGAAAAACGGGCAGTTTGCAAAAACGGTCATTCCTTTGACAGAGCCCGTGGTGGATATTACAATTTTTTGCTCGGTAACACCGGTGGAGTCCACGGCGACAATAAGGAGATGGTACTTGCAAGACGTGCATTTCTCGGTGGTGGCTATTACGCCCCTCTTGCAAGATGGCTTGGTGGACTTGCCTTGGAGCTTACTCCAAAGGACGGTTGCCTTCTTGATGCAGGTGCAGGCGAGGGCTACTATACCGATTTTATTGAACGTACACTCTATGAAAACAACGGTATAAGTGACGTCAGCGCATTTGATATTTCAAAGGATGCCGTAAGGGAGATAGGCAAGAAGAATTCGCGTATTTCTCTCGCTGTCGCAGGCTCATATCATATGCCGGTTTCCGACGGTGAGTTTGACACGGTTATCAACACCTTCTCTCCGTTAGCTCTTGAAGAAACCCGTCGTGTGTTAAAGTCGGGTGGTCATTTTATTATGGCAATTCCCGGTGAAATGCATCTTTTTGACCTGAAGGCAGTTATCTATGATACGCCGTACAAAAATCAGGTGCAGGATACTGCACTTGAGGGGTTCGAGCTTATCATAGACGAGCCTCTGACCTATAAATTCAACCTTGATACACCCGAGGCAATAAACAATCTGTTTATGATGACACCATATGCCTATCGAACTAAGCCTTCCGACAGAGCAAAGGTTGGGGCACTTTCAAGCCTTGAATGTACTGCAGATTTTCGCGTTTTCGTATATAAAAAGCTTTGATTTGGAGATTGTTATGGACATAACTCACGGAAAATATCTCGGTGTTGACTACGGTGATAAGCGTACTGGCCTTGCAGAATGTGATATATCCGGCATGCTTGCCAGTGGTATCTGTACTATAAGCGAGGGTGGAATGAGAAACACTGCCATACGTGTGGCTAAGGAAGCAGAGACACGCTCCTGCAAGAAAATAATTATAGGACTTCCTAAAAACATGGACGGCAGCGAAGGTGAGAGAAGTCAGGTGATTCGTGCCTTTGCCGAGCTTGTTAAGGAATATACCGATATTCCGATAGATTTTTATGACGAGCGCATGACTACAATGGTTGCATATCGTTTTCTCGGTGAAACAGGTACCTACGGTAAGAAGCGCAAGGATGCTGTTGACACGCTTTCTGCCGAGATCATTCTGCAAAACTACATAGATCGAGAACGTGCTTCAAAAGGATGAGGGAAGAGTAATGAAAAAGCGTGTTTTAATAATATATACAGGTGGAACGATTGGTATGAAAAAGACCGATAAGGGCTACGCTCCGGTATCGGGATTTCTTGGTGATGCCATTTCATCTCTTGCCGATATGAAGAGTGATGGAGCACCCGAATGGGATTTATATGAAATGTCCCCCTTGCTCGACTCCTCCGACGTTACTGTTAAGGAATGGAACAAGATTGCTGCCGTTATCTGCGACAACTATGATAAATACGATGGATTTGTTGTTCTTCACGGTACCGATACTATGGCATATACTGCATCGGCGCTTTCCTTTATTCTTGACGGACTTGATAAGCCTGTAGTATTGACAGGATCACAGATTCCTCTTTCCGAGATCAGAAGTGATGGCAAGGATAATCTTGTTACGTCTTTGCTTGTTGCTGCAGACGGTGTTGCAAACGAGGTTTGCCTTTGCTTCAGTGGTAAGCTTCTTCGCGGTAACCGTGCCGTAAAGATGAGTGCAGATCATCTCGTTGCCTTCGACTCACCGAATTATCCTCACCTTGCTGACATTGGCATCACCATAAAATACCATCAATCTGCCCTTCGTCACTATAAGGGCGATGGACTTAAAATGACGCCTCTTTCCGAGGTTCCGATCGGAGTCTTGAAGGTATTCCCTGGAATACAGTTTGGTCTTTTTGAAACCATTATGACAGAGAAGCTGTCGGGAATTGTCCTTGAGACCTTTGGCGCAGGAAATATTCCGTCCGACAGTGGTGCGCTTATTCCGATCATTTCTCACGCTTTTGAGTCGGGCTCGGTAGTTACGGTCTGCTCTCAGTGTCCCTCCGGTACGGTTTCTCTCGGAGCTTATGAAACAAGCTCTGCTCTTAAGGCAGCAGGTGCTGTCAGTGGCTTTGATATGACTACAGAGGCTGCCGTTGCAAAGCTCTATTATCTCTTCAGTCTGGGTATCGGTGTAGATGAGATAAAGCTGCGTATGGAGCAGAACCTTCGTGGTGAGATGACCGTCTGAAATTACGGTTTTACTAAAGATTTTCTCTGATTATTCTTTGAAAAATTATATTTGTCATTATTTTACTTCTATAAGAATACTATTCTTTAGGGGGTAAAAATATGAAAAAAACAGTCGCAATTATTCTTCTTTTAGCAACCGTTTTTTTGATGGTTTGCTGTAGGGCAGAGCCTGATTCATATGGGTTGCTAATTGAATTTGTCAATACCTACGGTGCAGACGGCGTTATTTATTCGCCTATTGTTCCTGAAGGTAAGGATGGATATATAAGAGATGGATTTGTAGAGACAATCTATCTTTTTTACGGAAGATTTCCCGAGAACTATGCAATTTTTCTTAACTCGCGCCCGGATTTCTCCTCCGAATGTGGTATCTTTGTTTGCTCGGATGCCGAAATGGTCGATATCGTTGAGGAGATGTGCCTTGAAAGAATAAGGCTTTTGTGCAGTGGAGATAAACGTGCTTTTGTTAAACGTAATCATAACGTTGTGTTTTACTCTACACTGCCCGATAGGGAACGGGCAGAAAAAATATTCAGTGAAATAATAAGATAAAGGAATTATAAAATGAACGTACAGGAAGTTATACTTTGTAAATTCGGCGAGGTTGTTCTTAAGGGAGCAAATCGCCAGAGCTTCGAATCTCAGCTTATCAAGGAGCTTCGTCGTCGTGCCACACCACACGGAATATTCAAGATTTACTTCAAGCAGTCTACCGTTTATGTAGAGCCTCTTGATGAGAATTGCGATATGGATGGTATGTACGAAGCTGCAAAAAAGGTATTCGGTATTGTGGGAGTTAACCGTGCTGCCGTTTGCGAAAAAAACATGGACAGCATTATGGCGATGGCAAGAGAATATCTGCCCGAGAAGCTGGCAGGCAAGCGTACCTTTAAGGTTGATGCAAAGCGCTCGGATAAGAGATTTCCTCTTAAATCTCCCGAAATTTCCCGTGAGATCGGTGGTGTTATTCTTTCCACCGTCCGTGGCATAAAGGTTGACGTTCATAATCCCGACGTTACGGTTACCGTTGAGGTTCGTGACGATCATGCATATATCAGAGCAGGGCAGGAGCCCGGTGCAGGTGGACTTCCACTTCGCTCTGCAGGTCGTGGACTTCTTCTGCTTTCGGGTGGTATTGATTCACCCGTTGCAGGCTGCATGATGGCAAAGCGTGGTCTGGAAATTGAGGCACTTCATTTTGAGTCCTTCCCATATACCTCCGAGAGAGCAAAGGAAAAGGTTATGCAGCTTGCGCAGGAGATGTGTGAATTCTGTTCAAAGATTCACGTTCACGTTATCAGTCTTACTCACATTCAGGAGGAGCTTCGTGATAAGTGCCAGGAGGATTACTTCACCATTCTGCTGCGTATCTTTATGATGCGCCTTTCCGAGAGATGTGCGAGAGAGTATAAGTGCCATGCGCTTATCACTGGTGAAAGTCTCGGTCAGGTTGCCTCCCAGACTCTGAAGGCAATTGAGGTAACCGATTCGGTAGTTCGTATGCCGGTGTTCCGTCCTTGTATCGGACTTGATAAAAACGAGATTATTATTCAGGCTCGTCATTACGGAACCTTCGATACATCCATTCTTCCTTACGAGGATTGCTGTACGGTATTTACTCCCCGTCATCCTAAGACCCAGCCCAAAATCGACGACGTAATGCGAGAACTCGAGAAGGTCGACGTAGAGGCTCTTATTGATGAAGCCTACGATACAATGTATACCGAAACCAAGCTTATTTATCCTGATTACCGTTGATTTTGACAACTAAACATTACAAAAAAACGACAAAAGAGCCTTGAGATCACTCTCAAGGCTCTTTTAAATAAAAAATTATTTAACTACTTCAAGCTTTATAATGTTGGTATTTCCTCTGGGACCACCGATAAGGCCACCGGTCATAACAACATTGTCACCGGGGGAGAGTCGGAGTGTAGCCTTTGCCTGACGCATAGCGTTGTAGAACATAACGTCATTGGATTCAAACTTCTCGGTAAGAACGGGAAGCACACCCCAGCTCATATTTAGCTTTCTCCATACCTTCTCGTTTGTGGTAAGACCTATAATATCAACGGGACATCTGAAACGGCTTACCATTCTCGCAGTCAAACCACTGATAGAGTTTACCACTATACACTTTGCATTAACGTCGATAGCCATAGCGCATGTAGCATGAGAAACTGCGTCAGCATTACTTCTGATCTTAAAGCTGGAGTTGTGGAATCTGTCGGTAAAGTTAATACCACCCTCGGTAAACTCTGCGATCTCTGCCATATAGCGCACAGCCTCGGCAGGGTGCGCACCTACTGCAGTCTCACCCGAAAGCATTACTGCAGATGAACCGTCGTATACTGCGTTTGCAACGTCGGAGATCTCGGCTCTGGTGAGTCTGGGATTATAGATCATAGACTCAAGCATCTCTGTTGCAGTAATAACTCTCTTGCCGAGCATACGACATTTTTTAATAAGATGCTTCTGTACGGAGGGGACCTCAACGAAGGGTATTTCAACTCCAAGATCGCCTCTTGCAACCATTACGCCATCTGCGACCTTACAAATCTCATCAATGTTGTCAACACCGGCGCGATTTTCGATCTTTGCGATAATATCAATATCATGTCCACCGTTCTCGTCAAGGAAATCACGGATAGCGCGAATATCGGCCTCGCAGGAAATAAATGATGCAGCCACGAAATCAAC
>JAFTON010000013.1 GCA_017463765.1 Clostridia bacterium
CAGAGAGTTCCCACCTGCACAGGCTCTACCACTATCCTTGTTGCAGTTGTTAAGGGTAAGGACATCACTAAGGAAGGCATCAATGCTGCAATGAAGGCTGCTGCTACCGAGTCCTACGGCTACAACGTAGATCCTATCGTTTCCTCTGACGTAATCGGTATCACCTACGGTTCTCTCTTCGATGCAACTCAGACCATGGTTGCAAAGATCGATGACGACACCTATCAGGTACAGGTAGTTTCTTGGTACGATAACGAGAACTCCTACACCAGCCAGATGGTACGTACTATTAAGTATTTCGCAGAACTTGCTTAATTGTTGCGTAAGATAAGGTGCAAATAATTGCACAGACCAAAAAGACCCACGTTTCCGTGGGTCTTTTTTAACGCCAAGCGCTTTCCTCGACGTATTTGTATACGCCTTCGGAAATCCCTCGCATTTCTGCACAATTCTTTACGCCTTCTCTTACGCAAGGCATAATTATTTCAAACAGGACACAAACCAAAAGGCTCGCATTTCTGCGAGCCTTTTTGACACCTAATAAACGTGGTGCTTTTCAAAATATGTCAATCAATGCTGTTTATCACGCCCGAGAACAGCACGTGGCCGTAATAGTCGGTGATAATATAACCGAAGGCACGGTCAACAACGTAGTCGTGGTAAACGTCGGTATACTCGTCGGGGCCTGCAGCACCTGCACCGGGGATATAGGTGACTGCCGCACCCTCAATTCCCTTTTTGTTAACGGTAAGGCTACACTTGTGAATAACTCCGTCGCAAAAGATAGGCTCCTCTGTGATATTACTGAAATCACAAAGGTCGATATCAAACATCCTCGTGACGCCGAATTTTTCTCTTAAAACCTCCCCGATATCGTCGTCATATTCTGCCTTGTACTCGGGGAACAGGACTCTTGTGTGGTGGCGAAGCTTGTTCTCGACGTCTACGTAATTATAATCGGAAAGGACTGTTGTGGCGTAGATATTCTCTGTGGTGAACACGTCGGATAGGCTATAACCGTCTTTGGGAAGGATAAACTTTATCTTGAAGTTATGCTCGGTGGTGGTAAAGAAGGTGGTGTAGCCCTCTCCCTCATAGACCTTGCCGTTACTGTAATAGCCACGAAGAAGCCTGGTTTCGGTGATTTTGCCATTACCTCCGAGGAAATCGTAGGTTCCCTCTGCATAGGGAAGATTATCTCCGAAGGGATTCCATATTTCCTTAAGGTAGAAGGTATTGATAAGCGTGATAAGCGTTTCGGGTGGAAGATCAATATTACCGTCAATAAGGCCGTGTGTCTTGTCTTTTATGTAGGCACCGATGGCACGCTCGCCCTCGTCGGTCTTGAAATCCACCTTGTAGAGGTCAGCGTGGAGGTTTTTTGCCAGCCTGCTTACACCGCTTATCTTAAGGCTTGCCTCCTTGTGTACCCAGATGGAGTTTGCAAGCTCCTCAAAGGCAGAGAGCTGAGCAGACTCACCGTAGTTTTTCGTGTAATACTCCATGTTCGCATACGCGTAGAGGTATTTTGTGAACTTGGTTACTTCGTCGTAGCTGACGCCAATCGCATCAAGAATCTGCTGTCTGGTCTCTCCCTCGGCACACTCGGTGGCAAGGGCAAGTGCCATGTAGACCGATATGGGAGATATGGCAATATTCTCACCGTTATCATTGGTGGCACAGATCTCATAGGTCAGCTTTGATGCAAATCTGTCAAGCTTGTCGATAAACTCGGGGTAGCCCACCTGCTTGTAATCGTTGTAATTCAGATCCTTTTTTTTGGCAGCCGAAGCTATTGAATGTCCTCCGTAATTATAACCACCGAAGATAAAATCAAACACTCCGTCGCAGGATACAAGGGTCAGGCAAATCGCCAGGAGAAGAATAAAGGCAAGAACTTTTTTCATAGGAAATCCCCCTTTTTCTTTTATTATAATTTATTTTGCTATTTAAGTCAATAGCCTTTTCACTATATAAGACACGAAAAGTGGTGAAAAGGTTACACCGATTATAAAAAAATCCGGGTGGCGCTTTAAATCTTTTCAAGAGCTTGTATGCTACAGTTGTTTCTTGACAAATCTATGCGTTCGTGGTAAAATAAAGCAGATGTTTTATATAAGAGGTTAACCTATTATGACAGAACAAAAGAAAAACATTGATTTTAAAAAGCTGATAAAGGATTCAATTCCGATTATAATTTTCCTTTTATTAATGGTGGCTCTGACCATCCTTCTCTGGCCCTATATCAAGGAGCTTTCCACCGAGGAGGGCAGGGAGCAGTTTAAGGCGTGGGTAGATGGGCTCGGCTTCGGTGGCTGGCTTGTCACACTCGGTATACAGCTGCTTCAGATATTCGTCGCACTCATTCCGGGTGAGCCTGTGGAGCTTATGCTCGGCTTTGTATGGGGTCCCTGGCTCGGTACCTTTACCTGTCTGCTCGGTATATTTATCGGCACTGCCACCATATATTTCCTTGTGGGTAAGCTTGGGATGAGGTTTGTCAGAAAGGTTGTAGGAACAGACGATCTTACAAAGTATAAGTTCCTCTCGGATAAAAATAAGGTGGAGATCACCGTATTTATCCTCTTCTTTATTCCCGGAACACCGAAGGATGCGCTGACATACATAGCGCCCTTTGCTCCAATTCATCCGGTAAAGTATCTGCTTATCGCCACCTTCGCCCGTATTCCCTCGATAATTACCTCCACCATCCTGGGCGACAGTGTTGCCGAGGAGAATTATCTCCTTGCCATAATAGTTTTCGTCATCACTGCTATTATCTCGGTTCTCGGTATTGTTTTGGGTAATAAATACGTCGAGAAAAGGCAGAAAAAGGCAAAGGAACTCCCCGAGACCGACAAAGATAACTGACGTTTGTGCAACTTATACTAATTTGAAATGTGAATTTGTGCAAGTATACAAAATGTACGTCAAACTATTGACAAAGTTAATGAAATGTGGTACACTTATCATACCGAAAGGGAGTAGAACATTGCCGTGTGGCAATGGCGCATATCGTCAGGACGGCAGCTCGAGATGCCCGATGTGCGCGATCATATGGATTTTTAAGACTTTCAGTGTGTTCGCCATGCTGGAAGTCTTTTTGTTTTCTTTTCGCTGCCGGTAATCTTTTTCCGGAGCTGTATCAGAATTTTCCTGACATAAAATTCTATCTTCTTTCGTAAATTAAATAATAATTATATAAAACAAGGAGGAATACTATGCATCCCGTAGTAACAGTAATTATCGCAGTTTTAGCTTTAGGCGCATTTCTTATGGTTGCCGGCTATCTGAAGGCACCCCCGGACACAGCTTACATCATTTCGGGTCTGGGAAAGAAGCGTATACTTATCGGTAAGGCAGGCTGGAGAATGCCGTTCTTCACCCGTCTTGATAAGCTTTCGCTTGGTGTAATGCAGGTTGACGTAAAGACCAGTGAGGCAGTTCCCACAAACGAGTTCATTAACGTAACCGTTGACGGTGTTGCCAATATCAAGATTTCGTCCGATCCCGAGCTTCTTAAGCGTGCAGCAGAGGCACTTCTCGGCAAGACCAGAGCAGAGATGGTTACTCTTGTAACCCAGGTGCTTGAGGGTAATATGCGTGAGATCGTTGGTTCCGTTGGACTTAAGGAAATGGTTCAGGACCGTCAGGGCGTTGCTAAGAAGATCACCGAGAACGTTGTTCCCGATATGGAAAAGCTTGGTATCGAGGTTGTAAACTTCAATATCCAGAACTTCAAGGACGCTGCAGGCACAATTGAAAACATGGGTATCGACAACGTTGAGCAGATCAGAAAGAATGCTCAGATCGCAAAGGCAAACGCACAGCGTGATATCGCAATCGCTACCTCTAATGCTCAGCAGGAGGCTAACGCCGTTAAGGTTGAGGCAGAGAAGAAGATTGCAGAGCAGGACGCTGCCCTCGCAATCCAGCAGGCAGAGATGAAGGTTCGCGCAGATACAAAGCGCGCAGAGGCAGACGCAGCATACTCCATTCAGCAGGAGGAGCAGCGTAAGACCATCGAGATTGCAAGAACCAATGCCGACATCGCTCGCCGTGAGAAAGAGGCAGAGCTTAAGGAGAAGGAGATCGCAATCAAGGAGCGTGAGCTTGATGCCGAGATCAAGAAGCAGGCAGACGCTATGAAGTACCAGTCCGAGAGACGCGCAGAGGCAGAGCTTATCAAGCGTCAGCGCGAGGCAGAGGCACGTGCTTACGAGGCTCTCAAAGAGGCAGAGGCGAAGAAGGCAGAGGCAGATGCTCTCCGTTATGCAATGGAGCAGGAGGCAGAGGGTATTCGTGCTAAGGGCGTAGCAGAGGCAGAGGCTATTGAGAAGAAGGCAGAGGCACAGAAGAAGATGGGTGAAGCATCCGTCCTCGAAATGTATCTCACTGCGCTTCCCGAGGTTGTTAAGAATGCTGCAGCTCCCCTCGCTCAGACAGACAAGATCGTTATGTACGGCGACGGCAACTCTACAAAGCTTGTTGGCGACGTAATGAGCAGCACAAGTCAGATTATGGAGGGTATGAAGGAGTCTACAGGCATTGACCTGGGCGCACTTCTCGCCGGCTTCGTAGGTGGCAAGGCTGCTGCATCTGATAAACCTGCCGAATAACGCGCAGCGTTATCGAACGAACCGTAGGTTCAATTCACGTCCGTAGGACAATTCACGCCGAAGGCAATTCACGTGCAAAGCACAATTCACCTGAAGGCACTTAATATAGGAAAAATCCGATCGCAAGGTCGGATTTTTCTTTTGCCTTCCCAATGCTACTTTAGCCTTCCCCTTGGGGAAGGTGGCATTAGAGCGTAGCGATAATGACGGATGAGGTAAAACCAAAGTGTTAGATAAGCACTACCTCATCCACCACAAGTGGTCCCCCTTCCCCAAGGGGAAGGCTAACCCTTCCGTCACGGCAAGCCGTGCCACCTCCCCTGGAAGTGGAGGCTAAATCCTTCCAAAAAGCTTAAGCCAAATGACGACAGGGAAAAATTGGGAAATAAGATATTTTGTCGTTTCCTTGACAAACCGAATTTTTTGTGATATAATGTAATACACTAAAAATGGCACAGCGCTTAAATTTACGCAAAAAAAGTGCAGAAAATCATTTGAAAGGAGGACGAAAAATGAATAGCTTACTTCTGAATCTTATCTACAGTATAGTTTTAATCATTTCAGGTTTAATTATCATCGCAACGCTGGATCGCTTTAAGATGCGTATTGCCCGTATTGCCTTTACCGTCCTCTTTGTCATTTGCCTTATTTACATACCCTTCTACTTTGGTGGTAACGCTATGGTGTCATTCTTCTCGGGAATGTTCAAGGACCAGACCGTAGCAGAAACCTTTATCGGCACAGTACAGGCTACCCTTACTGCGCCCTTCTTCCTCTTCCAGTCGGTAACCACAGGTATGGCAATCTTCTCGATTATCGCAATCGTTGCAGGTATTATCGCTACCGTTACCCTGGCTGTTGAGGTAATCAAGTACGTTCGTAATTATCTGAAAAAGGCTGACTTCCAGCCTAAGCGTTTAAAATATATCGTCTTAGACGAAGTTTTCCTTTTAATTAATTACCGTTTCCTCTATAAACGGTTGGAGCGATATCGGAATTAATACCGTAAGATTTTTTTGAAAAAACACAAAAAATCTTATGGAGGAAAATATTTTAAAATGAAAAAACTTAATAATAAGGGCTTTACAATCGTAGAGCTCGTTATCGTCGTGGCTGTTATAGCTATACTTGCAGCTGTTCTTATTCCTACCGTCAGTGGCCTTGTTAAGACAGCACAGACCAGCGCAGACGTTACTCTCGTAAAGAACGTTAACCTTATCCTCGCAACCGAGCGTGCAACCGAGGGCAAGAACGCAACTATGCAGGAAGCTCTTGATGACGCACTCGAGGGTGGTTACGACGTTACAAAGCTCACCCCCACCAACAGCGATAACTATATCCTTTGGGACCAGGAGAGCGATAACTTCGTTCTCTTCGCTAACGGCAAGTACAACAACTGCGGCGCAGAGGTTAATGTAACCGACGAGTATAAGCTCTGGAACATCTCTAAGACAACCGAGAACTCCGAGTATTCTGTTTACTATATCGGTGAAGAAACCGAAGTAACCGTTAACGGTGTAGGCTTTGATGCTGGTAGCAGCAAGGTTGCGTCGGTTGTTTATAAGAGCAACGATGCACAGTCTGTAATCATCCGTACCAACGGCGGTTCGGTTACCGTTAATGCTCCCGCAGCTACCGTACATCACTACGGTGAAGCAGATTCCGTAGACGTTACCGCGATTGCTAACGCATCCTACCACGTATACGGCAAGGTTTCTGGCAATCTTCAGATCAAGGAAGGCCGTCTTGTAGTTGAAAACGGTGCAAACGTACCCACCGTTATCGTAACCGCAGAAACAACCGGCAAGGTAACAGTTGAGATCAAATCCCAGGTTAAGTCTGCCGTTGCAGCAGTCGTTGATGCCGTTGCAGCAGAGCTTGCAACCAGTGTTACAGGTAATGCCGAGAAGCTCGAAGCTCCCGTTTCCTCGGATTCTCTTACTAAGTTCGCAGGCGGCCTCGGCACCGAAGCGAGTCCTTACCTCATCGCAACCGCGGAGCAGTTTGCAAATATTAAAGAAATCGCAACAAACGGTAAGTCCTTCAAGCTGATTGATGATATTGAGGTGTCCTTCGCAGGTAATTATATGAACAACTTTGCAGGAACTATTGACGGTAACGGTAATACTCTTTCCATTACTGCAACCTCCGGCTCTGCAAAATTAATTGGAGTAGCAACCGATACAACAATTAAGAATCTGAAGGTTAATACACAGAACGGAATACTTATTAGACAGGGTTACGGAGCTATCACCTTTGATAACGTTGACGTAGCAGGTAAATATTCTACAACAGGTAGCTCTAATGAGAGTGCATATTTGTTCTATTTCTATGGAACAACCTTGACATTTGAAAACTGTGATGCATCCTATGATCTGAATGGCGACCGCTATCAGGCAATATTCCTTGGCGGATACGTTCAGAGCTCCCACGATCAGGTTAATGTTATTTTCAAGAACCTTACCTATTCCGGCAGAGCATATTCCAATAATGTTGCCCTTTTAGCGGGTAACGGAGCAAACTGGCTTTGGACACCGGACAGCTTCTCCAACATCTCAATAACTGTTGAGAATTGTGTTAACAAGGGCACTATAATTTCTTATGATAGCAACGGTACTCAGGATCTGTTTTGTGCTACCACAAACAACCAGTACAAGTATGATCCCTCTCAGCTCTATTCTTCCAGTGGAAGTGCATATGTAACACTTGGAAAAATGACAGATGCTACCCCTGTTTATGACAGTGCAAACCGTACTATCTCGCTTTCTTCTATTACAAATAGCAATATAGCTCAGGTGAAGGTAGTGGCATATACTCAGGCATTAATTTATAATCAGTCGGGTGAACTGTATGCAAACGGAAGAATCTCTGTTTATCAGGAAGAGTTTACGGAATGGAGCAACGAAACCGTAACCGCAAAGTATGCGGCAATGTCTGCCGGTGAATATTCGATCGATATTAATTCCGATGCAGTAAAAGAGCTGCTTCCCGATAGACTTCAGACCTCAACCTTTGATTTCGGTGGAGCAGAATGTGCTTCTGTGGTTTACGATTTCTATTTCTGCAACGCAGACGGAGACGTAATCGGTATGTACTCTCTTGTTGTTAACCCTTAATAAATAACTCCCGTCATAACTGACGGAAGCAAATAACCACCCCACCCGTGTCCCTTGGGACGCCTTGGGGCACGGCATTAATTAATTCGATTTAGATAGCTTGTTAGTGGCTATTTAAATAATTGTTTTTTCCTTAAAAAAGACCCCGAGGGGTCATCTCTCGGGGTTGACATAGATTAATTTTCAGCCTTCCATTCGCAAGAAGGCAAAACGGCAATGCCGTTCCCGGAGGCGATATCGCTTCCAAAAAGGTGTAAAAAGACAACTATAATTTACATCTTTATTCGTTTTTAAATCGTTTTACAAAATAACTGCCTCTGTCACAGTCCAACACGGTTTCTTGTGATAGGGGCAATTATTTTTGCACTCCCCCCGATTTTTCGCCTTCCCACTGCTACTTTAGCCTTCCCCTTGGGGAAGCATGAGATGTCTGTTCAATCCGTCATCCCGAAATCGTGGGCTTTTTTTCGGAGACTATACCAACGCCTGAGGGATCTCCGTGTGGGATCCGTCTGCAAGTCAAGACTTTTCGCAAGGATAATTAGCCTTCCCCTTGGGGAAGGTGGCATTAGAGCGTAGCGATAATGACGGATGAGGTAAAACCAAAGCGTTAGATAAGCACTACCTCATCCGACCTTCTCGGATAAACCTCGAAGCCCACCTTCCCAAAGGGGAAGGCTGAACCCTTCCGTCACGCTACGCGCGCCACCTCCCCTGGAAGTGGAGGC
>JAFTON010000048.1 GCA_017463765.1 Clostridia bacterium
GTCTCGGCTATTTCAAGAGCCTGCTCACCACAGTCAGGCTGAGAAACAATAAGCTCGTTGATATCAACGCCAAGCTTCTTCGCATAAACGGGATCAAGAGCGTGTTCGGCATCAATAAATGCAGCCTCGCCTCCCTGCTTCTGCACCTCTGCAATAACGTGAAGAGCTATAGTTGTCTTACCGGATGACTCGGGACCGTAGATCTCGGTAATTCTTCCCCTGGGAATACCACCGATACCAAGAGCAAAGTCAAGAGAAAGCGATCCTGTAGATACTGCAGAAACGTTCATCGAAGCATTTTCGCCAAGACGCATAATGCTTCCCTTTCCACACTCACGCTCTATTCTTTGCATTACGGTCTCAATAGCCGCTTTTTTATCTGCTGAAGGTGTAGCCGTCTTTTCGGTTACCTTTTTTGCTTTTGCTGCCATATATATTTCTCCTTTTGTGGTTAATGTTTATTTAAAAGAGCTTAACTGCGCCGAGAGGACGGATATTGAGAGCAACTGCCGAGCCCTCTCCGAACACCGAGTTCATTTTTTCGATAAATGCAGGAAGTTCCTCGTTTTTCACAAACGCCTGAATGGTGCCTGCAAATCCACCACCGTGTACTCTGTACGCTCCACCCTTGCCACAAAGAGCTCCATCGGCTATGCAGAGAGCAAGAGCTATTCCCTGCTCGAAGGGATTGGCGTTAGTATACACGTTCTGCAAATACTGATAGGAGGAACGTCCTGATGCGAGAATAATCTGATAAAAGGCATCAAGATCTCCACTCTTCAGTGCGTTACGAGCACCCTCCACTCTGTCATTTTCACGAATGAAATGAATTGCGCGAAGGATAGCACGGTCACCCGATCTCTTACGAAGCATCGGAATAGCCTTGATAATGTCCTCCTCGGTAAGTCCACGAAGAACATCCTTACCAAGATAAGCTGCAACAGCCTTCATCTCTGCCGGAACGGCTGCATAATCATCGTTAAGACCTGCGTGAGAACCACCTGTATTAACAATACAGAGCGAGTAGCCTGCATCGGCAAGAGAAAAATCTACCGACTCTACAACAGGGTCCCGGTTGCTTTCAAAATCTATGTAAACGAAGCCACCTACGGCGCACGCCATCTGATCCATAAGACCACAGGGCTTACCGAAATATACGTTCTCAGAATACTGTGCATACTTCGCGATCTCTTTATTGTCAACACAACCGTCGTTATAAAGGTGGTTTAAGATATTACCAATCATTACCTCAAAGGCTGCCGAGGAGGAAAGTCCACTGCCCTTAAGCACCTCTGTACAGGAGTAGGCATCATAACCACCAACCTTGTGGCCTGCGTCAATAAAAGCGTTAGTCATTCCTGCGACGAGAGCACGGGAAGAAAATTTTCTGAAATTCTCGGGTTGAGTAACGTCGCTTATTTTTATCTGATCTTTAGAGTAGCCTTCAGAACAAAATCTGATAACGTCTTCATCATTTTTCGACACAACAGCCAGAATATCTCTGGTGATAGCGCCTGCCATAACCTTACCGTGATTATGGTCGGTATGGTTACCAATTATCTCGCTTCTGCCGGGAACCGAGAATATTTCTATATCTCTGTCATCACCGTAGTTTTTAACAAAAGCATTGATTGAATCAATAATTCGCTCGGTTGCGTGACCGAGGTCATCATAAAGAGTGGCATATTTTGTCAGTGCGCCATCTCTCAGAAGGGTAATAAGCTCGTTAGCCTTCATCGTTTCCGTTACCTTTCATTTTCTCATATTTAAGTCGCATTTCGCGCTCTATAACAAGCGCTTCTTCTATCATTTCATCGGCGCTTTTCATGCTGCCGTCAGGCTTATCGGCATAAATAATTCTTGCCTCCCTCTCATGACGGAACCAGGTAAGCTGTCGCTTTGCATAGCGTCGTGAATTCAATTTTAATAATTCCACTGCCTCTTCAAGACTGCATCTGCCATCAAGATATTCTATAATCTCCTTGTAGCCTATTGCAGCCGAGGCAGTTCCCGAGGAAATAAGACCCCTGCGATAGAGCGACTCCACCTCGGAAAGCAGTCCATCCTCAATCATAATATCAACCCTTTTATCAATCCTACGGTACAGAAGCTCACGGTCACGGAAGTCAATGGTTATCATTCCAACGAAAACCTCTCGCTCACCGATAAGACTCTCACGGTCAAGCTGTGATTTGGGTTTACCTGTTTTATCGTATATTTCAAGCGCGCGAATAACGCGTCTTACGTTGTTCTTATGAATTTTTTCTGCCGACTCAGGATCAACCTCTCTGAGTCTCTCCCAAAGCACAGTAACGTCCTCCTCGCTCTTCAGTTCTGCAAGTATACGTTCTCTGTACTCGGGATCGCTCTCGGGAGCATCCTGAGCATTGCACCTGCCGACAGAGTCTATGTATAAGCCTGTGCCACCAACGAAAAGAGGTAGCTTACCTCTCCCGGTAATCTCTCTTGCACAGGCAATTGCTCCGGCACGGTATTCTTCCACGCTGTAGCTTTCTGTGGGTGAGAGAAAATCAATCATATGGTGTGGAACAAGCGTCCTCTCGGCAACAGTTGCTTTAGCAGTACCGATATTCATCTCCTTGTATATCTGCATAGAATCGCAGGAGATTATCTCGGCAGAAAGCCTTTTTGCAACGCCAAGCGAAAGTGCCGTCTTTCCGGAGGCAGTAGGGCCTGTAATCGCGAGAGCAAATATCATCCGATCACGCTCTCTATCCATTTAATAAGATCTTTAAAGACCTCATCTCTGTTAATTTCGTTAAACAGCTCGTGACGCGCTCCGTCGTAAAGCTTAAGGTCCACTCTCGCACCGTTCTTCTTAAGGTTATCGTAAACGTATCTTACCCCCTTGCCGAAGCCACCCACGGGATCCTCTGCTCCACTGACAACAAGTGTGGGCATATCCTTTGGAAAGCTCTTGAACCAGGACTCACGGTTACAATCAGCAAGGAAACTGAAAAGATCCTCGTAGCCTGCAAGAGTAAAAATAAAATCATTTTTAGGATTACCAACTCTGTCGGCAACCATTGAAGGATCACGAGTAAGCCATGCACCGTCGCCCTCGGCAGGATCAAAGCCCTTATTATATCCACCGTCAGCAAGCGAACAAATAAACTTTGAACGATATTTATCACCCTTAATGGCGCGAAGAATTTTTACAAGCAGTTTGCCTGCTCCTGCTGCAGGATTAGGACCTGCTGTACCGTGAATAATAAGAGCGTCAATGCTGTCACTGTAATTAACGGCATATATACGTGCAATAAATGAGCCCATGCTGTGACCGAGAAGAATGACAGGAACACCGGGAAATTCATTACGGATAAGGTCATTCATCTTCTTTACGTCATCGATCACATAATTATATCCGTTCTTACCGGCAAAGAAGCCGTAATCGTCATCATTGCTTACGCTGTCGCCGTGGCCGAGGTGATCATTACCCGCAAGCACAAAGCCTGCTGCACAAAGTGAGTCGGCAAGCAGCTTATATCTGCCGATATAATCCATCATACCGTGAGATATCTGTACTACACCCTTGATATTTTTGTCGGAGGGTATAAACAGCTCAGCGTGGATAGTGTTTTTGCCATCAGTGGATGGGAAGGTTACGTCCCTGTGAATGTAATTCATACCTTTCTCCTTAAAATCTTAAAAATAAATTAATTGCTGTCACCGTAGAGGAATTTGTTAATCTCTTCCTCGGTGGGAATAGACGAACCGGCGCCTGCACGTGTGATGGTTATTGCAGCAGCAACGTTACCGTACTTAATAGCCTCCTTGATATCTCCACCGTTACGAAGATACTCAAGAGTCATCGCGGCAGTAAACGCATCACCTGCAGAGGTGGTGTCAACCGTCTTATCTGCTCTTACTGCAGGGAAGGTGTTGTAACGCTTTCCATCATAGAGGAAAGCACCTCTTGCACCCTGCTTGATAACAACGTTCTTTGCCTTCGACTTTCTGGAAATGGCAAGAGCAGCACGAAGAGAGGTCTCCATGCTGGTAGGCAGAATACCTGTAAGCTCCTGTGCCTCCTGCTCGTTGGGAGAGAATATCTCTACAGGAGGAAGCTGCTCAAGGTCAAGCTCCTTGCTTGCTGCTGTTGCATCAATGAAAATAGGAATACCCTTGGATGCAGCAACTCTGGCTGCTGTAACAACCATAGGATAAGGAATCTCAAAACCGAGATAAAGCGCATCGGGATTACACTCGAACGCCTCGAGAATAATCTCGGTGGTAAGCTGTGCATTTGCACCGGGATAAACAACGGTTCTTGTGCTTCCGTCACCCTCCTTCAGAACAACGGCAAGACCTGTGGGATTGTCGTGATCCACCTTTATGTAACTGGTGTTAAGTCCAATCTCCTTGTAATAGGTGTAAAGCTTCTGGCCGTGGATATCAGCACCGAGCTTTGAACAGAAAACGCTCTCTGCACCGAGACGGGAGAAGGCAATAGCAGCGCTTGCTCCCTTGCCACCCGGAATATAAGCAACACCACCGTTATCGATAATTGTTTCGCCTGCCTCGGGAAGCTTATACATATTCATCACGAAGTCAAGATTTGAGCTTCCGATGATAAGAATTCTTTTTTTCGACATATATTTTCTCCATTCTGCCACAGGACGTGGCTATTCAAATTGCTAAATTAATAAACCGAAGGAAGCTTATAAACTCCCGCGCCGTGAGAAACCTCACCTGCAAGAGCAGCCTCTCTGCCACGGCATGTAAAGATGAAGCTCTGATATCCCTCTTTACCGAGGCTGTCAATAGCCTTCATCATCGCTCTCGCCCTGACGTTATCCTGATGAGCAAAGCTCTCGTCAAAGCAGATGGGGGGCTTCTCGCTGTAGAGCATATCAATAAGAGCAGCACGGACTGCTATGTATGCCATATCTCTGGTTCCACCCGAGAGGAAGTCTATCGACCTGCCCTCGCCGTCTGCGCCACTGAAGGTAACCTCAAGTCCATCCGACACGTTGAAGGACGCATACTTTCTATCCGTCATGATTTCCATCAAACGAGTAGCAAACTCGCCAAGTCTTGGTGAAATCTCTGCACGAAGATTCTCGGTTGCACCACTGATAGCACGAAGGGCGATAAAGTACGACTTATGCTTCTGCTGCATATCCTCGCGTCTGTCTGAAAGTGCCTCTATTCTGGAATAATACTGACTGGGGTCGCCTGCACGTGATTTAAGAAGCATAAGCTCGTTTTCAACGTCGAAGGCAAGCTTGTCCTCCTCTGCAACACGCGCCTTTGCATCGGCAATACCGTTTGTAATCTCATCATGGTTAAAGCCCATAAGAGCCTTTCTCATAAGAGGAGTAACCTGGGCTCTGACGTCAATCTCACTCTTGTCGGCAAGGTTACGGCGAATTTCTCTTACGGTAATCTCTATATCGGTCTTTTCGTCCAGAAGCTCGTTTTTCTTTTCAAGGAAGAAGCGAACCCTGCCCTCAAGCTTATCAAGGAAGTCACCGAGGTCGGATGCCGGAGGCTCCTCTCCCCAACGGAGAATGAGAACGGTGAGATCACGCTTTGCCTGCTCATATCTCTCTCTCGCCTTGACAACGGCAACCCTTGCGCTCTCGGTAGCGATAGCCATAGCGTCCCTCTTGCCTCTCGCTTCGGAGATAACTGCAATCTTACCCTTAAGGTCTTCAAAGCTGTTAGTTCCGAACTCGCCTTCAAGGGCACGAAGCGCCTTGGTGTTTTTAATAAGATTCCATGCAAGATAGCCACTGCCACCAAGTGCAATAACTGCAACCACACAAGATACGATAAGTCCGATCTGAAGAGCAGGATTTGATGAAGCGATAATCGCAAACACACCTGCAGCAACAAGAAGAAGTCCTGCAAGAATTGCAAGAGCAGTATCACGCACGTTCTGCTTCCAGAGAGAAGTAGCGCGCTTAACAATCTCGGCCTCTCCACCAAGCTCGCCTGCTCGCTCTATAGCATTCTCAATCTCATGAGTGATGCCAATAGCCGCCTTTTGCGCATTGTAAGCATCCTGTGCATCGCCAAGAGCGTGATATGCCTCGTTTACACCCTTTCTCGCAACGAGAAGATCAGTGAGATACTGATCGTCGGGATAGAAGCCGGCACGGGTATTGTCCTCTATAAACTTCTTATAAAATTCATTCTTTTCTTCCATCTCCTGCTCCAGAACGTGAAGCTGGTCGAAGGTCTGGATAAGCATGGCACTCTTATAGGATGAGTCAATCTCCTGAAGCTTAGTCTGCTTCTTCTCTGCCTCTTCCCTTCTTCCACGAATACGTGCAAGCTCAGCCTCCTTCTCAAGAATAAGTCTGTTATCACGGTTGCAGGCATCAAGACTCTCCTCAAGCTCCTCTTCCTTACGAGCAAGGTCAACGATAGCGCCACCGACGCCCCCCTCGTGAAGAAGTGCGTTCATCTTATCGCTTATTCTTGCGATAGCACGCTGTTTATTTATTTTTTCACTGCCGGAGAAGATGATATTTTCTATAGATTCCTTTACCGAACCCTCATTAATAGCAGAGTCGCCTATCTGTCCGATAAAAGCCGTGTTATCAAACAGCTCGCTGTCTACCCCGAAGAACACCTCGCCTGCAGCAAGCTTGCCAAATGCAGGGGCACCGGTCTCAACGTCAACGATGGATGCCTCCTCTCTGTAGGTGGGGTTATCGGATTTGTCCGAAGGAACGGTGGAACGGTTGATAACGTATCGCTTTCCTTTTACCCGAACGTACATAGAGCCGTGGGCCATACCGGTATCCCAATTTATTCTTTTCTTTCTCTCCTCGAGTCCCTTTGCACCGTCGTCGGTAAAGCCGTAAAGCATATACCTGATAAACGCCGCTATAGTGCTCTTTCCGGATTCGTTTTCGCCTTCAATGATATTAACGCCATCCGAGAACTCGAAGGTCATATCGTTGATGCGACCGAAGCTTTTAATCACGATTTTTTCTATTATCATAGGACAATCCTTTCCTGAATTTTCACAGTCGACAAATGCAAATTTTACACTTGCAATCGCGCGAAAAATATGATAAAATATATATAAATATAGTTCTACAACCATATTATACACTACAGATTCTTATTTTTCAAGAGGGTTAACAAAATGTTTCGCAAAAAAAATGAGTTTTATCGCGATAAAACTGCTACCGTGATAGACGGGCTTGGTTGCTGCAATCTTACCGACACCTTTGAATGTGGTCAGGCGTTCAGATATGAGGAGACGGTAAAAGAGGATGGATACGTAGAATACCTTACCGTTGCATACGGTAAGATTATCAGGGTAGGACAGCGCAAGGAAGGCGAGCTTATTTTCTATGACGAATGGACCGATGAATATGAGCGTGTGGTAAGCGAGTATTTCAGATTTGACACCGATTTTGATGCGATCAGGCAGGACGTTATCTCTCGCACTGACTCGGATTGGCTTAAAAGGGCTGCAGAGGAGGCGAAGGGCATTATCATTCTGAAGCAAGAGCCCTGGGAAACACTGTTTTCCTTTATTGTTTCGCAGAACAACAATATTCCGAGAATAAGAAAGATTATCCGTAATATTTGCTCACAATACGGACGCAATTTGTCGGAGAAGGCAAAGCTTCCCATATGTCCCCTGCCTCACAAGAACTGCGTTCCGGGCTGCGAGGAGTGCTCTGAGTGTGGTATATGTTATTCATTCCCCACGGCTGATCAGATTGTAGAAAACCCGGACGGACTACTGCCTTCTCACCCCGGCTTCAGATACAAATACTTAATAGACGCAGCGAAAAGAGTCAGCGACGGCAGAGTAAATCTTGAAGAAATCTCATCAAAAGCAAGCTATAATTACACCGTAGAAAAACTAAAAGAAATTCTCGGTGTTGGAGATAAAGTTGCATCCTGCGTTGCTCTGTTTGGTTTTGCCAATCTCGAGGCATTTCCAATCGACGTATGGATGAAAAGAGCTATCGACGAGTATTTTGACGGACATCTTGAGCCGGATTCTCTCGGACCATATGCAGGTGTGGCGCAGCAATACATATTCCACTACATTAGAAATCTGCAAAAGGAAAATCAATAAACAAGTTAATAAAACGCAAATTGCGCGCCTTGACATTTTTCGAGTCAAGGCGCGCTTTTCATATGGTAAAATAAGTCGGAGGTGGAGTATGGATATGTTTGAGGAGGCAAGAATGCTTGCCGTTATGATGAAAATGCGATCACTGTCACAAAGTGAGGTGGCAAAAATGCTGGGTGTGAGTCAATCCTACGTAGCAAACAAGCTGCGCTTGCTGAAGCTTGATGAAGCAACGCAGAAAATAATAACCGACAAGGGACTTACCGAAAGGCATGCACGTGCTCTTTTAAAAATAAAAGACCCGGAAAAGCAAAAATGTGCGCTTGATAAAATATGCGACAGAGGGCTTACCGTAGCAGAAAGCGAGGCTCTTGCAGATATGATAAAAATAAGTGAACCACAACCTGTATTTGAAAAAGGGAAAAGGCTTAAGGCTATATATTCTTTTCTTGACTCCATAAAGCACTCTCTGAACACAATTCGAGAGATGGGAGCCGAAGCAAGCAGCAAGATAAGCTATGATAAAGAACGAATTTACATAAGCATTTATATAGATGAAAACAGCAAGTTTTAGCATTATTTGACTACTATTATTTACTTTATCTAATATATTTCATTAAATTCAAGCATGCAAAACCCATCTGTTGCAACAAAAAAACGACGGAATTAACCGTCGTTTTTTCTGATATTTACTCTGCAAAACCGGGAATATCGGAAGTCTGACCACCTGTAGGGATCATTATACTTGCACCGTCGCCGGTAATAACTCCGGGAAGTTTACCGTCCCATTTAGCAAGATACTCGATATACTTAAGATATTCCGTAATCAGCTTGATTTCCTCAGAGCTCTTACCCTCGAAATCAATCTCATACTCTATCGCAGTAACCACACCACTCTCGTCCTTGATTTCGGTTTCGTTTATCTTGAAGCCAAGCGCACGGGCAACTTCTATGGATTTCAGCTTAACAGACTCTGCTTCGGCTCTTGCAACCTCGATCTGTGCCTCGGCATCTGCCTTAGCCTTCTCAATCTTCGCCTGTGCCTGAAGCTTGGCAACCTCAAGCTCCTTTTCAGCATTTACAATTGCAGTAGCCTTCTCATATTCAGCCTTAAGCTTTTCCTGCTCGGCTATCATCTTATCCTCAACCGTCTTTTCAAACGCTTCGGAGAAATCGATATTAGTGAGAACAACTGCTACTATCTCTACACAATACTCCTCGTCAACAGCATCCTTAATTGTCTGCTCTACGAGAGGCGATATAGTTGAACGAGTCTCAATAATATTCATCGCAGAGTAGGACGAAAGGGTTGCCTTTGTTTTCTCGGTAGCTATAGACTCGATTCTGTTGGCAAGCATATCGATAGTACCGTACTGATTAGCGATATCGATAACCTTGCTTTCGTCGATTCTATACTGAACGGTCATTGCAATGTCCATAGTCTGCGCGTCCTTCGAATATGCCTGCGTAATTATGCTCATATTCTGAACCTTCGCATCATAGTATTCGTACTTCTCGGTAATCCAGAGATCAAAGTATGTACCTGCAGTACGAACGTTTCTCGCCTCTCCGAGATGCTTAACCACGGCAACCTCACCTGCCTCAACGGTGTGGAAGCTTGAGGGAACGATGATCATACCGAGAACACCTATAATTGCAACGATAACGCCAAGCACGTTTAGCTTAAATGTACGGGTCTTGTAAAATGTCAAAGCAAGAAGACCTGCGCCAACGGCAATTACAACTAAAAAAATTCCACTGAAAATAACACCAAAAGACATATTTTTCCTCCATATATTTATATATTTTTTTGCAAATGAGATTTTTTCACTCGGTTTGCATTGCCAAGTGTCTTTTTTCTTGGTAAATATATTGTAGCACTTTTCACGGTGATTGTCAAAAGCGATTTAAGAAAAAGTAGAGCAACCTAAAATAAAGGGAGTTATTTTCGGGAGCATAATTTGCCCCCATCTCCTTTTTTCTGCCTTTTTCTGCCGTTTTGTGGCATTTATCTCTTTTTTGACTTTAATAAAAAATCCTCCCCCATAAAACGGAGGAGGAAAAATATGAATTAGAGAAGGCTCATATAAAGAGCGGTGATATCCTCAACGGATGTTTCTCTGGGGTTGCCGGGACGGCAAGCATCATCGTAAGCAGACTGTGCAAGGAATGGTACGTCCTCTACCTTTACGATCTCCTTAAGATCTGCGGGAATTCCAACGTCGAGAGAAAGCTGCTTAACAGCTGCGATAGCTGCCGCGCGGTATTCCTCTACGGTCATATCGTCGACACCCTTGACGCCCATAGCACGTGCGATCTCTCTGTACTTTTCACCTGTTGCGGGAGCGTTGTACTCCATAACGGTGGGAAGAATGATAGCGTTTGCAACGCCGTGAGGAGTATCGTAAAGCGCACCGAGAGGATGAGCCATAGAGTGAACGATACCAAGACCTACGTTAGAGAAGCCCATGCCTGCGATGTACTGACCGAGGGCCATTCCCTCTCTTCCCTCTGCCTCGCCCTTTACGGCTGCACGAAGGGACCTTGCAATAATTCTGATCGCCTCGATATGGAACATATCCGAGAGAGTCCAAGCACCGCCTGTGATATATCCCTCGATAGCGTGAGTAAGAGCGTCCATACCTGTCGCTGCGGTAAGGCCCTTGGGCATTGTAGCCATCATATCAGGGTCAACAACTGCAACAACGGGAATGTCGTGAACATCTACGCAAACCATCTTTCTGTTCTTCTCAACATCGGTAATAACGTAGTTAATAGTAACCTCTGCCGCAGTACCTGCAGTTGTGGGAACAGCGATAATGGGAACGCAAGGATTCTTTGTGGGAGCAACGCCCTCAAGAGAGCGAACGTCAGAGAACTCGGGGTTAGTGATAATAATACCAACAGCCTTCGCAGTATCCATAGAGGAACCGCCACCGATAGCTACGATGCAATCTGCGCCCGAAGCCTTGAACGCAGCAACGCCTGCCTGCACGTTCTCAATTGTAGGGTTAGGCTTAATTTCAGAGAAGATGTCGTAAGCAATGCCTGCGTTATCAAGCACATCGGTAACCTTTTTAGTAACGCCGAACTTAATAAGGTCGGGATCTGATGCAACAAGCGCCTTTTTAAAGCCTCTTGCCTGAATCTCGGTAGCAACAGCCGCGATCGCGCCGGCACCGTGATAGGATGTTTCGTTAAGCACAAATCTGTTCATTGGATTATACCTCTTTTCTTTGTTTTATTATATTACATAAATATTATACTATATAAAAAGCTGATTGTCAATATTTTATCAATCTTTTTGTAGATATATTTAAAAACTCTCCCCCGATTTCTCAAGGGAGAGCCATTTTAATGTAATCGTTTCAATTTAACATCATTCTTTCGAATTCTTCCGAAAGATTTATGTTATTTCTTTCACTTTCATCCTTTATTTTTTTCCAAGCTTTAATATGAGGGGATTCCTTCTCAACAAAATAAGGAACTAAAATATTTATATTAATTTTATTATGACACGACATCACTATCAATTTAGATATCTGTTCTTGTATATCGTTTAATAAATCTATATCCTCTTTATAAAGAAACAAAATCGGCAAGACAATTTTTATAGATGCCGATAAATCTTCTATCGATATTTCAGCTTCCATCTTTCCATTTTTCTTATCAGAAAAACACTTGAGCTTATTTAGAATATGATTGAAAATATCAGGTGCGTTTTCAAGTATTTTGAAGTCTTCCTTAGAGTATACTTTTATTAAATTGTCAAAAACAACCAATCTTTTTTCAACAGAAGTCAAATCATCCAAAGATATATCGTCTACTTTTATTTTAACACTATCATCTGGCATTTTTACTACAGTACATACTTTATTTATCTTTTTGCAATATTCGATTACCATTTTAGTACCATTAGAATAGCCGTTCCAAAATGCAATTACAAAATCCGATTCATCTACGATCATCTTATTTCTTATTATCGGCGCAGCTTTTCCGTATTTTTTATAATCCGGAAAAAGCTCTAACAACTCTATTCCTTGTCTTCTTGCGTATTCCACAGCACATTTATCTATTCCGATAGCACCACCGGAAACTATTTTTTTACATCCGCTTGGAATGTACTTGCCTAAATCATCCACCGTTAAATTTCTTGAGCCTATTACAGCAATTTTCATACTATTTACCTCTATTCGCTTTTTTGACCAATATCACGGTCAATATGTGCCTTAATTTTATCATATAATAAAGAAAATTGCAACCAATATTGGTCAAAAAAGAGAGAAAGTATGGAACAAAAGATCAGAAGAGACAGAAATATCGGAGATAATCTCAGAAAATTGAGAAAGCAACACAAGCTTTCACAAGAAGGATTATGCGTAAAGCTTCAGCTTGAAGGATGCGATATTCAGCGTTCTACCTATGCAAAATATGAACACGGCGAATTAAATATCAGAGCGAGCGTTCTAATCAAGCTCACAAAAATATACAATTGCTCCTTTGATGCCTTTTTCGAAGGATTAGAATAATAACCTAATACAAAAATAACCGTTCCCTTGTAAAAGCGGAGCGGTTTTCATATTCTGCAAAGCGGTTGCTTTCAAATATACAAAAACTCTCCCCAACTTTCGTCAGGGAGAGCTGTTTTTTATTAAATTTCCGCTTAGCTTATCATAGCGCGAAATTTATTAGGGAGAATTTTCGTTCTTTTGACCGAAGGCGTAGTTACCTACGTCGAGCTTGTCAAAAAACGAAAATTATCACAAGAAATTTTAGCTATAGAAGTCTACGAACTTAACGAGACGCTCATACTTAGCCTTTGCAGTAGCCTCTGCCTTTTCGAAGAGCTCCTTAGCTCTCTCAGGGAAGGACTGTGCAAGACGAGTATATCTTGCCTCGCTGTTGATGAATGCCTGGTAGTCACCGGTAGGCTCCTTAGAGTCGAGAGTGAACTTCTTCTCAGGTGCTGCAGGATTGAATCTGAACATGTGCCAGTAGCCTGCCTCAACAGCCTTCTTCATCTCAGCCTGGCAGTTCTGCATGCCACCCTTGATGGAGTGCATCTCACAAGGAGCATAGCCGATTACGAGAGAAGGTCCGGGATATGCCTCAGCCTCAGCAAGTGCCTTAAGTGTCTGGTTCATATCAGCGCCCATAGCGATCTGTGCAACGTAAACGTAGCCATAGGACATTGCGATCTCTGCAAGATTCTTCTTGCCGATTGCCTTACCTGCTGCTGCGAACTGAGCAACCTGACCGATCTGGGAAGCCTTGGAAGCCTGACCACCGGTGTTAGAGTAAACCTCGGTATCGAATACCATGATGTTTACATCCTCACCGGATGCAAGAACGTGGTCGAGACCACCGAAGCCGATGTCGTATGCCCAACCGTCACCACCGAAGATCCAAACTGCCTTCTTGGAGAGATACTGCTTCTCAGCAAGGATAGCCTTAGACTGCTCGCAGCCCTTAGCAGCCCACTTTTCAAGGAGAGCAACAAGAGCCTTGGTTGCAGACTCGTTAGCCTTACCGTCGTTAAGGGTGTTAAGGTAGTTGTCGATGATAGCCTTGCACTCGTCGCAAGGAGCGTTGAGAGCGCGAACCATCTTGATAAGCTTTTCACGGATAGCCTTCTGACCGAGATGCATACCGAGACCGTGCTCTGCGTTATCCTCGAAGAGCGAGTTAGCCCAAGCCACACCGTGACCGCTCTCTTTGTTTACAGTATAGGGAGTTGCAGGAGCAGAGCCACCCCAGATAGAGGAACAACCGGTAGCGTTGGAGATATACATTCTCTCGCCGAACAGCTGAGTGATAAGACGCGCATAGGAGGTCTCAGCACAGCCTGCGCAGGAGCCCGAGTACTCAAGAAGGGGCTGCTTGAAC
>JAFTON010000014.1 GCA_017463765.1 Clostridia bacterium
AAAACAGACTGTCACCTATAGAAGTTACGCTATTAGGAATCACTATACTTGTAAGTGCGTAGCAACTTCTAAAGGCTCCTTCGCCAATGCTTGTTACCGAGTTTGGAATGGAAATATCAACAAGAGATTCGCAATTGTAAAATGCATAATCTCCAATGCTTTTCACAGAATCGCCGATTACAATGGTTTCAAGATTTTTGCATTCACTAAATGCACTTTCCTCAATAATCTTTACTGAGGAAGGGATTGTTACACTTACAAATGATCTGCATCCTTCAAATGCCTTATAGCCAATTCGAGATACAGGTAGTCCTTTATATTCACTTGGTATGATAATCTCTCTGTCTTTACAGCTGCCAATTCCACTTACTTCATATGTATTATCATCCATAAGGGTATATTTCATCTTGTTCTGTCCGGAAAGAATAACTTCTTTATTAAGTACTTTATCGCACATTAAACATTCGGTATGACGAGTTCCATCCTTGGTATGAGTGGCTTCTTTATCAATTATCCATTCTCCTGCTTTGTGATCAATCATAGCGAGCGTTTGCCGTTCAATAAACACCTGATTACAAACTGTACAATGGCTTCCCTTTGATAAGCCTGTTGTTGTGCATGTAGGATCAATCTCTTCATCAATGATTTCTGTATGACCAAGGGGTGCAATTGTTCGAGTCTTTTTCTCGCCACACTTGCAAGAACTTTCTTCTAATCCTTTGGAGAGGCAGGTTGCCTCGTCAACAGTTTTCCATTCGCCAAATTTATGCTCATGGTTTATACTACCAACTATAATCCAGATGATTATAGCAATAACGCCAACAAAGCAGCATACAAGCATTGTCTTTTTAGGAATTTTTATGCCGAGAAAAGGAATCTGTATATCCTTTTCATCAGAGTTCGTTTGTTTAGTGACATTGTCATTTAAATCTTCTGGTTTTTTGTTCATTTCATCCATTTTCTTTTCTCCTTGTTGTTTGTTTAATATAAAAGATATGTGCTAAAAGTTCAAATCTCCATAGGCAAATACCCCCAAAAATCAAAAAGTGCGACAACCGAAGCCGTCGCACCGAAAAACGCAGACTCCAATTGTCGCCAAACAAAAACTAACGAATATGGATATAACTCACCACACGAATTAGGCGGAATCTACGCTTTTACCTAGTATTCACCTATTTCGTGTAAAAAATGAAAAAGGGTACAAAACCCCCTATAAAAATAGCGAGTCGATCCATTTTTTCGTTATTCGTTTTTGTTTGGCAATATTATTATACCACCGTTTTTGAAATTTGTAAAGATGTTTTATAAAAAACTTGCGTTATTCTCTTTTTGATGCTATAATAAAAATAACTAAACAAAAGGAGTTTTTATATGAAAAAAGTTTTAGCGCTTATTCTTGTTGCCGTAGTGATCTACCTTGGCTTGCTTCTTGCTTATCTTCCCGGTTATCTTTTAAATGACGGTAAGGTGACTCTTTCGGAGGAAGCTGACGGTACTATGACAATTATGAGTACAAACGTAAGATACATAGCACCGGAGGATATTTTAAATAAAAGCTGGTTCAACAGAGCAGAGCTTATCTTAGATGACATCAACTCTGTTAAACCCGATATAATCGGCTTTCAGGAGGCTACCTTTATCCATTATGACTATCTTCAGAAGGTTATGGACGGTTATGATTCCGAGATGGCATATCGCGATAACTTTGTTCTCAGTGAGGGATGTCCTATCTTTTATCGCACCGATAAGTTTGAGAAGATTGACAGTGGCTCCTTCTGGCTTTCCGAAACCCCCGAGGTAATGAGCAAGGATTGGGGCAGCGAGCATTACCGTATCTGCGTTTATCTTCGCCTTCGAGAAATTGAAAGTGGAATGGAATTCCTTGTTTTTAATACTCATCTTGATCATACCAGCGACCTTGCACGTATAAATGGAATTGCAGTTGTGCTTGATAAGATCGCTGAGTTTGGTGACATTCCTGCCTATCTTATGGGTGACCTTAATGCTAAGGAAAACAGCAAAACCATTCAGTCTACTAAGGATAATTTTGATGATGCAAAGCTTATCTCTCCGATAACCGAGGATACGGCGACCTTCCACGGCTGGGGTGAGGCTGAAGATCCAAGACGAATCGACTACATTCTGATCAGCAAGGGTGATGCCGAGGTATATGAATACCATGTTGTAAACAATCTTCACGGCGATAGCTATTCTTCTGACCACTCATCTATTTACATTAAGACAAAGCTGAAATGAGTACAGTAACAGAAATGAGAGATTACCTTGTTAGCTTTTTTAATGATTTTGAGTATGATAGAACAGATGCCGCTTTTCTTCTTTTCACATATGACAGAATTGCAGGCAGGGATGATACTCTGGCAGTCTGGAACGAGGCGATAAAGACCTACGAGGAAAACTGTAATTGTGATTTTGATATGATAATTTCACTGGCACAGGAGGTCGCACAGCGCCTTGATATGCATACCTATACAGCAGAACTGCTTATATTTATATGCCTCTCAAAGCATCTGCGTGAGCTATACTCGGAACGGAACATGGACATTTCTATATATCATAACAGCATGCTCGATCTGAAATATAAGCTTGCTGAGTGTAAGGCTGTAAAGGGAGTTGTCGGTTCCTTTGTTTCATGGTGGTTCGGTCGATTTTTCAACCTTGAGCGAGTTGCTCTCGGCAGACTGCAGTTCGAGGTTGATTCCTTCGGCCGTCGCTATGAGCGAGACGGTCATATACTCACCCCCGACAGCAAAGCGATAAATATTCATATTCCTCGCACCATGACCCATCTCACTCCTGAGGAATGTGACAAGGCCTTCGCTATGGCGAAGGAGTATTTCAAAAATGAGGTAGGGGAGGACTGTCCTTTTATCTGCCATTCATGGATGCTTTATCCGGGTAACGAAGCAATTTTGCCGGAGAATACCAACGTTCGCAGATTTATGTCCAGATTTGATATTTTTGATCATGCAGATGATCCCACCCTTGAGGATATGTGGCGAATATTTGATACCGACGAGCGTGACTTTAATCGTTTGCCAACCGATACAACTATGCGTCGTGCATATGTGTCTCATCTGAAAAACGGTGGCATGCTTGGCTGGGGTCATGGTGTGTTCTTCTTATAATCTAAATAAATCTAAATAACCAAAAAACAAAAAGGAGTCCAATCGGACTCCTTTTCAATTAATAAATACGATTGATTTATGCAAATCAGATCTTGTCTCCGGCAATAAGCTCCTCATAAAATACTGCATTTGCTGTAGAAATGTATGCTGATACCCAGAGAGTACCAACTCCGAAGAGCGCCGATCCGATTATCATCCATCCGATAAAGGAAAGGTTGAGAAGGAAGTACTGCATTTTGTGACCCTTCATAAGACGGTTACTCTCTCTGAGCGCATCCATAGCGCTCATCTCGGGGTGATCATTGATTATGTAGAACGCCATCGAGAAGGAGTAGCTGAATATAATACCGGGAATAAAGAACACCAAGGATCCAATTGATACAAAAACGGTGTAAAGAATACCGGTAAGCATGGAGCCGAGGAAGTTGTTCTTAACTCCGTCGATCGAGGATTCAAGCTGCTTGGGATCGATAGAGTATCTTACACGGCCCATAAAATAGCATGCCGATGCAACCGAAAGCAGACCGTATACGACAACGGGACCAACGAACGTAACGCTTACAGCACCGGTTATGGCAGTGACGATAATAGCGATAAGAACGGGGTAGAGCCAACTTGCACTGAAGAGGTTGCGACCGAGCACGTCTCTCGCTTTTGCGCGAATCTGAGAATTTGAAATCATGATATTAGCCTCCTAAAATATAAAAATTTTATTAATTAAGCTTTTATAAACCATTGTTGTTTGTTATCGGGTCGAAGAACTCGTGCAGCTTATCAAGATATTTATCTCCTGCCACGATAAAGGCAAGTCCGTGAGCCGCCCCCTCAACTATATAAAGCTCCTTCTTTGAAGCATTGCATGCATCACAGTTTGTCTTCGACATTTCGAGAGGGACAAAGAAATCCCGGTCACCGTGCACGAAAATCGTAGGTAAATTCGATTTTTTTACCTGCTCGATTGGTGAAAACTCATCTATGTTGAAACCACCGAATACTCTCGCTCCGATTTGGACGAAGGGGTAGAGAAGCTTGGGTGGCAGGCCCATATCCTTAATTACTTTCTTGATGATTTCTTCTGCCGAGGTATAACCACAATCTGCAATAATTCCAACAACATTCTTGGGCAGATTATCAAATCCCGAGGTGATCATGGCAGTAGCAGCGCCCATGGATACGCCCGAAAGAATGATTTTTGCATTCGGATTAATCTCCTTCAGGACAAAGTCAATCCATTGTCTGCAGTCACGACTCTCGTTAATTCCAAAGGTGATGATGATTCCATCACTTATACCACTTCCACGGTGATCGTAAACAAGAACGCTGTGACCTATATTGAGCGCTCTGAATACTCCACCACTGAGATCTCTCTCGGAGTTTCCGTGATAACCGTGCATCATTATTTCAATCGGAGCATCGGGTGAGAATTCGTAATATCTTCCACGTAAAGTCAATCCGTCAAAGGTTGTTATCTCTACGTTCCTGTGGGGAGTGGCACGGCAGCGCTTAGTCCACTCAATCATCTGTGGGTAGAAGGGTTCATACTCTTTTCCAGGGGGGAGGTCATAGTCATTTTCGGCTCTGTCCTTACGGGTAGGAGAGTGAAATATCTTAAAGTAGCATACCATGGATACAAGCAAAACAATTGCCACGGCAGCCGAAAAACAAATCAAAATAATCCAAATCGGTTCCATACTTATCCTCTGAAAGAATCTTTACTAATCAATTTTAACACTAAATACTCCTTTTTTCAATGTTTTTTCGATTATTTTTATAGAAAATTTAAATTTTTGTTGATTTTGTTAACATTATGGTGTATAATGTCGTCGAACGAGGTGATGTATATGAATCAAAGCAATAATATTGACGTTAATTATAAAAATAAAAAAAGGTACGAAACTGCAAAGTATCCGATTCGCCAACCTATTTATCTTACCTGGCTTATTTGGGTGCTTTCATTTTTTGTTACTCTGTTTAAAAAACATAAGGTAGAGCGAATTAATATGGAAGGGCTTAAGCCACCGTATATGATTTTATCAAATCATATGTCTTTTATCGATTTTGAGCTGGCTGCTCTCGGTACCTATCCTCATCGAGTAAATAACGTTGTGAATATCGACGGTTATTATCAGCGTCCTTGGCTTATGGAATGGATCGGTGCAATTTGTACCAGAAAATATACCATGGATCTCCATCTGATAAAATCCATTCGCAAGGTTCTTTCAAGAGGTGACGTTTTGTGTATGTATCCGGAGGCGAGATATTCTCCTGCCGGAATTACTTCATACATTCCCGAATCTGTAGGTATGCTTGTAAAGAAAAACAGGGTTCCGGTTGTAGCTGTTGTTCACAGAGGAAACTATCTTCACTCTCCCTTCTGGGACTTCAGACGTAAGCGTAAGGTGCCTCTTTATACCACTCTTACTAAAATACTTACTCCGGAAGAAATAGACGGTATGTCGGTGGATGAGATAAATATCAGGATCAGGGAAGCGCTTCGCTATAACGAGTATGAATATCAGCAGCAGAACGGTATACTGATTAAAGAGCCATACAGAGCGGAGGGACTGCATAAGATACTATATCAGTGTCCTCACTGCCTTACCGAGTCTAAGATGGCATCGAAGGGAGCTGAGCTTTTCTGCACAGAATGTGGAAAGCGCTGGACACTTAACGAGGACGGTACTCTTACGGCAAATGAGGGTGACACCGAGTTTACTCAGATTCCGGATTGGTTTGATTGGGAACGTGATCAGGTTGCTCTTCAGATAGAGAGAGGTGATTATTCTTTCTCTGATGACGTAGACGTTTTTTCTATGCCAAGATGCTGGAAATTTGAGGATCTGGGCAGCGCGCGTCTGACTCACGATCCTGAGAACGGTTTTATTCTTGAGGGCAGACATAACGGTGCAGATTACCGAATTCACCGTATGCCACTCCAGACCAACAGCCTACATATAGAATATGATTGGTTCCGTATAAGACGTGACGATTGTATCGATATATCTACGGAGAATGATTCTTTCTATTGCTATTTTAAAAATGCTGAAAACGTAGTAACAAAGCTTGCGTTTGCGACCGAAATCATTTATCTGAAGCATCTGAAAGAAAAGCGTCCCGACTCGGTAGACTTATCTTTTCCTGCTACAAGACGTAGCTGACTTCAAGGCGCATTTATTTTAAAAAACAGCCAAGAAATTTGCGGCAGAGTGGCTTTTTAGAGCTTAATTTTGTTCCAAATATTAACATTTTTTATTCTTTTTAAAAATAATTAAAAAAGAACAGATTTGTTCATACTTTAGACATAATTATCTGCTATAATTATCGCCGCAAAAGAGCGTGAACATTTTATTCAGTATTTAATAATATATGGATAAAAGCAATAATTTCACGGAACAATAAAAGACCGGAGGGGCGATATGTTATCAATTGGTTTGGAAGTTTTGCATAAGTCCTTTGGAAAGGGCAGTGTTATTTCGGTAAATGGTAAGTATTTTACCGTTAAGTTCGATACGGCGCAGAAAACCTTCGTTTATCCCGATATTTTTGAGAAGTTTCTTACTCTCGCTGATGGTAGCATCAGCGATGATATTGCTGCCGATCTTCAGGCAACTAAGGATCAGAAGCAGAAGGAGCTTGACAAAAAGAATGAGGAGAATCGCCGTGCAATGACTCGTGGTATCGTTATTCCCGGTAAGGAAAATACTGGTGGCGATAGCGATGACGAGGACGGTAGAAAGAATACCGATCACGAGGAGGTTTAATCCTACCATCCCTGAAAATGAGCTGTTGTACACTTGTATGACGGCTCGTTTTTGTATTTATTTCCATTTTATGGGAAATATAATTACTATTAGCGAAGATTTTAGAAAGCGATATGGATATGATATTTAAAGGATATCTTTTCAGCGTTCTGTATACGCTGATTTGTCTTTTATTTGCCTTCATATTATATAAGGTAGGCGTTGAGAAAAAAATAACGAGAAAAATCGTTCATATTCTTGTAGGCTTTGAATGGGTGGTATTATACCGTTTCTTTGGTGTAAGTCTTCATTTTCTTGTGGTTTGTATTCTGTTCCTTATTCTTCTTTTTGTTGCACACAGAAAGAAGCTTATGCCGATGATCTCCTCCGATGAGGAAAATGCGCCGGGTACGGTTTATTACGCAGTGGCTATGTCTGTTATGGCGCTGATAGCTCTGTTTGTGCCGGATATTATTATACCGTTTGGAATTGGAGTATTCTGTACTTCTCTCGGAGATGGATTGGCTGGACTTGTCGGGTATCTCTATTATAATCCGGAACGCAGACCTATCAATATAAGGATTTATGGCAACAAAACCCTGTTTGGTACGATCTGTAACTTTGCTGTTTGTTACCTCGTTTCATTTATCTTTAACGCAGAGCTTTCGCTGGGGCTTACAGCTTGGAATTGCCTTGTAATTGCTGTTTTTTCAACCGAGCTTGAGTTGTTTACGGGCAGGGGACTTGATAATATTAGCATTACTCTTGGTGTTTCCTTCCTGTCATACCTTTTTATTAACTACCCGAGTGCGTGGAATTATCTGATTCCGATTTTGCTTACGCCGCTGATTATCGTCGTTGCATATAAAAAGCGCGCTCTTACGGTTGGAGGAATAATTGCTGCGCTTTTTGTAGATTTATTAATATCGCTTCCACTAGGAAACTTCGGTTTTTGCATTCTGCTCAGCTTCTTTGCAGGAGGCGTATTGGTTGATAAAGTTAAAAAACATTACAAAAAAACAAGGCAGAACAATGGGACAAGCATAGAGAAACGTGGCGACACCCGTGATCACGTCCAGGTTATCGCAAACGGCCTTATTGCTTCGGTTTGCTCTGTACTATACCTGCTTACAAACAATCGAATATTTATAATCGCATTCGTTGCAGCTCTGGCAGAGGCATTCGCAGATACAGCAGCGTCGGGTATCGGCATTATCAGTGGAAGGGCGTATGATCTTTTTCGCATGCGTCCATGTACTCCCGGACTAAGTGGTGGCGTTTCTTTGCTTGGCACCACAGCATCAGCCGTTGCGGCGTTCATTATTTCTTTGATTGCATTTGCTTTTGGGAGTATAGCGTTTATTGAAGTCATAATTATATTTGTCGCAGCTGTTCTCGGCGCACTTTTTGATAGCTTCCTCGGTTCACTGCTCCAGGTTAAATACAAATGTCGGGTTTGTGGCGAAATAGTGGAAAGGGAAGAGCATTGTAACACCCCGACAGATAAGTATGCAGGCTTGCGTATAATTAACAATGATAGCGTAAATCTTCTGGCAACAACGTTTTCTTCATTGCTTGCTGCAATACTTTATTATATAATAATGTAAAAAAAGTGCCGTGCAATTCGCACGGCACTTCCTGCTTTCATCCTATGATGAAACTGTTTTAGGAAAGGAAATGGTTTCAGCAAAAATCAGTTTTTACTAAACTGAATTAGCCGTTATTCTTGATGGAGTTCTCGTAAGACTCTACCATCTTCTTAACCATCTGACCACCTACAGAACCAGCCTGCTTGGAGGTAAGATCACCATTGTAACCCTGCTTAAGGTTTACGCCAACCTCACTGGCTGCCTCCATCTTAAACTTATCAAGCGCGGCTCTTGCTTCGGGTACATTAACCTTGTTCTTAGACATAAGAATAAATCTCCTGTTTTTATTAAAATCTATATTAATCGAGCCCGAAGGAAGTTCACCCTATCGGGCTCATTTCCTTTGACTCTGTTATTATTGTATCACATTATTGACAGAATATTATATGAAAAAAATGGTATTTTGTATCACTTTCAATAAAAATCAACAAAATTCAAAAAAATCTTAAAAAGGGGGTTGACAATTGAGGAATGATGTAGTATAATAGAAAAGCTTACAACCTTGTGAGCAAATTGATCCTTGAAAATTGAACAACTTAAAATTAAGAAAACACTGAAAAGTGAAGTTCTTGTCAAACACATTGAGAAAAAACT
>JAFTON010000049.1 GCA_017463765.1 Clostridia bacterium
CTAAGAATGAATACAAAAAAGACACCCTGCAAAATACAGAGTGTCTTATTGTTTTTAATGTGTTTCCCTATAGCTATAAGGCCGTCGTCCGAGAGCAAAAGATTTTGTACTTTCGGTCTAAACTCGGGCTGTCTTATAACAAATACATTAATTAGTTAGAAATGTAGGGAAGAAGTGCCATCTGACGAGCTCTCTTAATAGCTACGGTGAGCTGTCTCTGGTGGAGAGCACAGTTGCCGGATACACGTCTGGGGAGAATCTTTGCTCTCTCAGAGGTGAACTTTCTAAGCTTAGCGATATCCTTGTAATCGATCTCGGTAACCTTATCCTGGCAGAAGATGCAAACCTTCTTTCTTCTGTGTGCCTGACGGTATGCAGGACGCTGATTGTTTTCCATGGTTTATATCACCTTTCCGACTCACGATTTCTATATTACACCCACCACAGTGAGCCTAGTGGCAGGAGGACGAGTTACCCTGAATTAGAAGGGAAGGCTCTCGTCGCCGGGAATTTCCTCGAATTCAGCACTGCCTGTGCTGTTGTATGAAGGATTTCCGTAAGCAGAGGGAGTATATCCCTGACCGCCACCCTGGGGTCTGTCGCCATTATTCTGGGAAGACGCCGCGGGTGCACCGAAGCTAACCTCATCAGCTACAACCTCGGTAACGTATCTCTTCTGGCCGTTATTGTCAGTCCAGTTTCTTGTCTGAATGCTACCACATACAATGATGCTGGAGCCCTTCTTGAAGTAACGGGAAACAAACTCAGCCTGCTGACGCCATGCAACAATATTGATGAAGTCAACCGACTGCTGACCCTGATCAGCCTTGGAATAGCGACGGTTTACACCGATAGAGAAGGAACAAACGGAAATACCGCTTGTTGTCTGCTTAAGCTCGGGGTCTGCCGTCATGTGGCCCATAAGAATGACCTTGTTTAAATCTGCCATAGTTATATGCCATCCTTTCAAATAAAAGTATGCAGTTAAACTGCTGTAATGCGAAAATTAAGCTTCTGCTGCATCATCAGCAACAGGAGCCTCGGTAGCTGCGGGAGCAACTTCCTCAGCCTTAGCTGCCTTCTCGATCTTGGTTGTGGTCATGTAACGAAGAACACCTTCGGTGATGCCAAGCACACGCTCAAGCTCAAGAGGGAAGCTGGGTTCGCTCTTATAAGAAACAAGCACGTAGTATCCTTCGGTTACATAATTGATAGGATATGCGAATCTGCGCTTGCCCCACTCGTTAACGTCAACGTCAGTACCGTTATCGTTAATGAGAGTAACGAACTTCTCAATTACAGCCTTTGCATCTTCCTCAGTAAGGTTGCCGCTAACTGCAAAGAGAGTCTCGTAAGAACAAATCTTCTTTTCCATCTGATTTTTACCTCCTTTTGGTCTTTTGGCTGTCTTGTGACAGCAAGGGGTTGGACATACCAGTCCAAACTACCAAAGTATTATAGCACAAGCATTTTGATTTGTCAATAGGATTATTAAAAATATTTTCTTATATATGTTGATTTTTGCAAAAGTTTATTGTATAATAATGTACGAATGTTTGTGGAGGTGATGGTATGACTGTATCCGAGAAGGCTTATGCCAAGATTAATTTATACCTTGACGTTTTGGGTAAACGAAGCGACGGCTTTCACGACATACTTAGCGTAATGCAATCTGTTAGCCTTGCCGATTTGGTTATAGTAAGCTGCGAGGATTCTGCCACAACAGAGATTACCATTTCATCGAATTCCTCCGAGATCCCGACCGATAGCAGAAATATCACCTATCGCATAGCAGAAAAATATCTTAATACCTTTGGAATAGCTTCACGGCTTCATATTCATATAGATAAGCATATTCCGGTTGGTGCAGGCCTTGGCGGTGGCTCATCTGACGGTGCCGCAACGCTTCGTGCTATGTATAGGATTTTCGGCAAGGGTAGCAGAGAGCAGCTTCTTGATATATGTGCCTCGGTCGGCAGCGATCTGCCCTTCTGTCTTCTTGGTGGTATGTACCTATGTGGTGGTAGGGGAGAAAAACTCAAAAGGATCGACTGTACTTCCGTTTCAAATTTTGTGCTCGCTATCGGCAATAGCAGAATATCAACTCCGACAGCCTATGCAGAGCTTGACAGGATAAATAACAATTACATTGAATATACTCCCACAGATGAAATCCTTATGTACCGTCAGATTATAGCCGATACGGTAAATTACGGTGAGGATTCTATTCCGATTTATAATGTCTTTGAACAGGTGACGGACATTGATGAAATTTCCAAAATTAAAGAAATTATGAAAAAAAACGGGGCAGAAATAACGCTGATGAGTGGAAGTGGGCCTTCTGTATTTTGCTTTTTTAGGGACTCGTCAGAGGCCGACCGAATTTGCCTCGGTCTTAAGCTCGGTGGATTTGACGCGTTTGAATGTTACTCTGTATACCCGGAGGAATTTATATGATTTACGATCTTCTTGCGCCATTTTATGATGCTATTAACGCTGATATAGACTACAAAAAATGGGCAGATTTTATTGAGGAAATAATCAGGAAAGAGTGTAAGTCTCGTCCTGAACTTGTTCTTGACCTCGGGTGTGGAACAGGAAGAATGACCCTTGAGTTAGCAAGACGTGGTTATGATATGACGGGAATAGATTATTCCCCCGAAATGCTTGATATTGCCCGTTCTGCTGCCGAGGAGGAAGGGCATGACGTTTTATGGTTATGTCAGGATATGCGTGAGTTTGAGCTTTACGGAACGGTTGATGCGACGGTTTGCTGTCTTGACTGTATCAATCATCTTGAGAGGGTAGAGGATCTTGAAAAATGCTTCTCGCTGGTTCATAACTACCTGATTCCCGACGGAATATTTATTTTTGACATAAATGGTCGGTATAAATTCGAGAATATCTACTCCAATAACACATACGCTATGGAGGAGGACGGAGGCTTCTGTGTTTGGGAGAATTATTATGATCCCGACAGCCGTATCTGTGATTTTTATATTACACTGTTCGAGGAAGGCAAGGACGGCAGATATGACAGATACGATGAGACTCAGCGTGAGAGAATGTATACATTAGCAGAGATAAAAACATCACTCGAAAAGAGTAAGCTGGAGTTTATGTACGCTCTTGGTGATCTCGATTTTTTACCGGGAAGCGACGAGTGCGAAAGAATATATATTGTAGCAAAATGCAGAAAAGGATAAAATATGGAAAATAAAGTTATTCCCAATTCAACAATACTTCGTGCCATGACCAGAGATGGTTCTGCCCGTATTTTAGTTATTAATTCAAGAAAAATCGTGAATGATATGATCGGTTTTCATAAAACCACTCCCACAGCCTCGGCAGCTCTCGGCAGGCTGCTTACTGCATCTTCTATGATAGGTACAATGCTGCCCGAGGACGGAGATACAGTTACTGTCAGCATTCAGGGCGACGGTGAGGCGGGCAGACTTCTTGCAGTGGGTGACTATTTTGGTAACGTGAAGGGATATATTCAGAATCCTCTGGCTAACCCTCCCAAGAAGCCGAATGGTAAGCTTGACGTTGGAGCTGCAGTTGGTAGTGGTACGATTTCTTTCGTGAAATCTGTTGGTGCCATTGAACCCCAGATTGGAACTATCGAGCTTGTCAGTGGTGAGATAGCCGAGGATATTACAACCTATTTTGCAAAGAGTGAGCAGATTCCTACCGTTCTGTCGCTTGGTGTTCTTGTCGATACCGATTATTCCTGCCTTGCTGCCGGTGGTGTTCTGATTCAGCTTATGCCTTTCCCGGATGAAGCTACTATTGATCTTATAGAGCGCAATGCAGCAGATCTTGTAAATATCTCACGCCATTTTGCAGCAGGTCTTACTAATGAGCAGATTATGGATATCGCGATGCAGGATATTCCATACGATATTTTCGACACCATTGAGGTTGGATACAAGTGCGATTGTTCTGCTCACCGTATGCTGAAGAAAATACAGGGTCTTGGCAGAGGCGAGATTGTCAAAATGCTTGATGAGCAGGTTATGGAAGGAAAGCCTCGCGAGCTTACTGCTGTTTGTAGCTTCTGTAATACAGGATACACCTTCAAGGAAGAAGAGCTTCTTAATTCAAATAATCAGAATCAATAATCAAAAGAGTCCTCGGTGCGTATAATAAACCGAGGATTTTTATTTTTGAGGTGATTTATATGGATATTAATGCTATGAATCTTTTTCTTTCGGAAGGAAATATTAAAAGACATCTTGAGCATCTCAGGGAAGCAAGACTTCGTTACTCAATACTCGAAAAAAGCATTCCCGAGATAAAAGGGAGAGCACCGACAGAGCTTGTTCGCCTGAATATAAACAGAGATGTAAAGGATGAGGCAATCTCGCAGCTTTGGTACATAAAAGCACACGAATGCTTCTTCAGCTCTTTTACAGAACAACAGACCGATAACGTGAATGTTCTAAAACACTATTCTTCGAAGGAAAAGCTGCTCTACGATCTGTACACCGAGGCGCTTGAAAGAGACCACTGTTTCTTATTTATCTATACCGACAGAAATGGAACTCCAAGATGGATATTTTCCGATAAAAGCGATGGCAGTTTTATCAGATATGAACCAATACTTGCTATTGATCTGTATGAGCATGTTTATTTTCTGGATTACGGATTTGATAAGAAACATTTTTTGCGCAACGCGCTGTCACATTTGAAGCTTTCTTCTCTTGACAAAGAAAAAAAATAAGGGTATAATTAAAGTACAAATAAAACTCAGGAGAATTAAAATGGATATTTTACGTGGTAATGCCGTTGTAGGTCAGTCGGGTGGTCCAACTGCTGCTATTAATGCGACTCTTGCCGGAGTTATCAGAGGCGCCGGTGAAGCAAGGGAAAAGGGAATAATTCATACCCTCTACGGTATGCGTAACGGTATTGAAGGATTTCTTGGTGAGAATCTTGTAAATCTTAGTGAGCTTTTTAATAAGGAAAGTCAGATTAGTAAGCTTGAACTTACTCCTGCAGCTGCACTTGGTTCATGTAGAAAGAAGATGAAGTCGCCCGAGGATGAGCCTGAAACCTATAAAAAGCTTCTGACGCTTTTTAAGAAATATGATATCAGATATTTCTTCTATATAGGTGGAAACGACTCTATGGACACCGTTCTGAAGCTTTCAAAATATGCTGCTTCTCAGGATTATGAAATGCGTGTTATAGGTATTCCCAAGACGATAGATAATGACCTTATGGTAACCGATCATACTCCCGGATTTGGTTCTGCTGCAAAATATGTGGCGATTACGATGCAGGAAATACTTCGTGACGTATCCGTTTACACTACGAAGGCTGTTACACTTGTAGAGGTTATGGGACGTGATGCAGGCTGGCTTACTGCTGCTTCTGTTTTGTCAGGCCTCTCGGACGGTGGTTCTCCGGATTTGATTTATCTTCCCGAGGTTCCTTTTGATCCGGATGCATTCATTGCATCTATCGAAGAGGTGCAGAAGGATCATCCTGCCGTTCTTATCGCACTTTCGGAGGGAATTAAATTCCCCGACGGGCGTTATGTTGGCGAGGGACTCGGTGGCAGAAAGGTTGATGCATTCGGACACGTTGCACTGTCGGGTGCAGCAAGGGTACTTGAACAGCTGGTTAAGGAAAAGCTTGGTTGTAAGGTACGATCTATTGAGCTGAATCTTCCACAGCGCTGCGCAGGTCATCTTGCCTCCAGAACCGATATTTTCGAGTCTGTTACTGTTGGTAGGGCAGCCGTACAGTCTGCAATAAATGGCGAAACCGGTGTTATGATAACCATAAACAGAGCAGATGGTCCGTATTATTCTGTTTATTACGGTAGCGCAGATATTTCAACTATTGCCAACGGCGTGAAACAGGTTCCTTCGGAGTATATAAATGACAAGGGCAACGGCGTTACAGATGAATGCATTGAATATCTTGCTCCACTTATTCAGGGAGAGGTTTATCCTGATTTTGAAAACGGAGTTCCTGTTCACATTATTATTTAGAATTAATGGCTTGGGTTTTATAATTTTTTTAATATTTTTAAATAAGGGTTGATTTTTGTATTATTTTGTGATATAATGCTATAGAAAAATAAATAATGCTTATCAAGAGTGGTGGAGGGACTGGCCCTGTGAAGCCCGGCAACCTGTTATTTCAAGGTGCTAAATCCCGATAGATGAGTTATGCTCTGAAGCTCGGGAGGAATGTCGCCTTCCGAGCTTTTGATATGGAAAGGATTTAATATGAAAAAAATTCTCTTTACGTCCGAGTCGGTTACAGAAGGACATCCCGACAAAATATGTGACAAAATTTCTGATGCTATACTTGATGAGATGCTTGCACAGGACCCAATGTCCCGTGTTGCATGCGAAACCTTTGCTACCACGGGTATTATCACCGTAATGGGTGAGATTACAACCAAGGCGCGCGTTGACATTCAGAAGATAGTTCGCGATACCGTTTCCGAGATTGGTTACGACAGAGCAAAGTATGGTTTTGATGCTACTACCTGTGCTGTTCTTAGCTCTATCCATGAGCAGAGCGCAGATATCGCTCTCGGTGTTGACAAATGTATTGAGGCTAAGGAAGGCGACCTTTCCGACGATCTTGATACCGGAGCAGGCGACCAGGGACTTATGTTCGGCTATGCTTGTGACGAAACACCTGAGCTTATGCCCCTTCCTATTTCGCTTGCCCAAAAGCTTGCTCTTCGTCTTACAGAGGTAAGAAAAAACGGAACACTCTCCTATCTCCGTCCCGATGGAAAGACTCAGGTTACCGTTGAGTATATCGACGGTGTTCCCAGTCGTATTGATACTATCGTTGTTTCCTCTCAGCACTCTGCCGAGATTGATTCTGCAACCATCCGTAAGGATATTATCGATAAGGTAATTCTTCCTACTATTCCTAAGGAGCTTATCGACGGCAAGGTTAATATTTACGTTAACCCCACGGGCAGATTTGTTATCGGTGGTCCTCAGGGCGATACCGGTCTTACAGGCAGAAAGATTATTGTTGATACCTACGGTGGTTACTCCCGTCACGGTGGTGGAGCATTCTCGGGTAAGGATCCTACAAAGGTTGACCGTAGCGCATCCTATGCAGCAAGATACGTTGCAAAGAACATAGTTAAAGCCGGACTTGCGAAAAAATGTGAGGTACAGATTGCATATGCTATCGGTATAGCAAAGCCTGTATCTGTTATGATTGACACATTTGGCACTGCTACTGTAGATGAAGAGAGAATTGTTAATGCCGTAAATCAGCTCGTTGATCTTCGTCCTGCTGCCATAATCAAAAAGTTTGATCTTCGTAAGCCTATATATAAGCAGCTTGCTGCTTACGGTCATATGGGCAGAGAAGACCTTGGCGTTAAGTGGGAAGAGTGCGATATTGCGGACAAGCTTAAAGAGCTTTGCAAGTAATTTATATACCTGATCTAAAAAGGTGCGACAAAACGTCGCACCTTTTCTTGATAAAACAGGGATGCCTCGGCATCCCTGTTTGTTTTTTATTTAATTAGCCACCGAAAGGAATATTGTATCCAAGAACGATACCCATGTTGTTCATGTGAAGAGCAATATAATCACCCATAGTGAGAGCCGCCTGGTTCATAGCATCCATGTTTGGATCACCTGTAAGTGCGGTCTGAAGAGCACTACCGTCAAAGTAGCATACACCACCGGGAGCGGTTGTAAATACGGGAGCTGCGCCACCCGTCATTGCTACAAGGTTGGCAACATTTGCATTACCGAAGCCGACGGGCTTGCCTGTAGCAGCGTGGGTTGCAGTAAAGTCATCATTCATATTCATATAGGTTGTGCCTGCAATGGTAACCTTACCGTCAAGATCTTCGGTTGCGCCAAGAATGGTTTCAACATCCGTTCCTGCAGAGAGGTTAGCGAATACAATGTTCATGTATACGGTACCACCGGAGGGCTGACCGTCCTCGCCGATCTGAGTAATAAAGCTTGTTCCGAGTGTGCCCTGAAGAACGTAGCCGAGCTGCTGGATTTGCTGTGCAATAGGAGTAGCATACATAGCCTTGAACCAAGCCTCCTGACCGGTAACAAGAGTCCAGACCTCAGAGTTTTCGTCGATGTTTACAACAGCGCCACTCTTTGCACCACTTGCATATTCAGCATACTTGGTCTGTGCAATGATTACGGGACCACCACACTTAGTAATCTCGGAATTGGTAACGTTAAGGGTAGCGGGAACGTAATTTTCAGAGGGAGCCTCATCGGTTCCACCCTGGATTGTGTTAGAGGACCAGATATAGATATGGTTCTGCCAGGAGTTGTAAAGCTTGGTCTCGTTAAGAGTAGCTACGGTCTGGTCACCATCGATAAAGAAGCTGATATAGAATGCCTCAAGTCTTACGTTTTCAAGAGTAACATCCTGATAAATAACCTTCATACCGATAAGACCACGCATATCACGGGAAGAGGTCTCAACGTTGTCGGAGTTGGAGTCATCATCCTTCATATACAGGGAATTGATATTAAGCTTATACTGAGTATGATCGTGATTAACACCATCGTCGGTGGGAGCAGAGAATCTGAAGAGCTGTCCGTTGGAAACGTAATCATCCTGGTTACCTGTTCCGTATTCACATACGGTTGGAAGGTTGTAGGAGAATATGGTGTAGTAGTTTCCGTAGATGCTGAAGGTTTTTGTTGCGCTGTCGTTGATATGAGGGAAGATAGTAAATGCATCCCATAATTCGTTGTCACGGTTGTTATCAAGGAAATACTCGGAGGGAATATCGGTTCTCTCAATAATAAGGTCGTTGTGAAGAATAATACCTGCAAGGTTAGAGGGTCTGGTAGCACCCTTGGTTGCAAGGAATGCATCAGCAATCTGAGTATGAGTCATGTTGATGCCTGCTACACCTTCGAAGTTAAACTCATCATAGTTAGTGATGTAGTTAAGCTCCCAAGCCTCGTAGATATTAAGACCGTCAACTACAGAAACGGTAAGCTCTCTGGTCATTTCTGCCTTGTCCTCTTCATCAATACCTTCGGGACGTGTCTTGATTGTAAAGGTCTTGCCGATCGCCTCTTCGGTGAAATCAACGCTATTCTTTTCACCGTCAATTGCTGCGTAAGCATTAAGCTGGTCGCCTTCAAGAAGTGTGCCGTCAAGGTAAATCTCAAATACGCTTACGTACTCGGAGAAGCCCTCTACAGGAATACCGGAATTGTTGATAACAGTAAGATTAAGCTTAAGAATGAAGGGGTTGTCATCGCCTACAACGTAGCCGTACTTCTTGTTAAGGAAGAGCTCCTTTTTGCTCTCAAGAGAAGTAAGAGAGGAAGGAAGCTCAACGCTGATGATATGAAGCTCGTCCTCGGGCTTTTGATCATCATTGTTAATAGACTTGTCCTTAACTGTAATCTGAATAGAAACAGTAAAGCCCTCATAAGTAACGTCAAGGCTCTTTTTGCCCGAAGCAGAGGTGTCAATAGTTCCGAAGGTAAGCTCGGAGCCTGCAACCTCCTTTGTTGTGCCGTCGTTATATACAACGGTTGCTGTTACACCGGAAAAATCGGGTGTATCGCCAATTTCATACTCGGTCTTAAGACCCTTAAGCTCGATGTTCTGGACAGCCTTCTGGCCACCAAGAAGGAAACATCCTGTTAAGAGAATAGTAACGAGTGTGAGAAGTACTGCTGTTGATAAAAACTTTTTCATTTTTCTCTCCATTTCTGTCTTACGACAATTTTTATTTATTGTTTATAACAAATAATCTGAATTGTATCACTAACTCCGGTGCCATCCGTAGAAGTGATAGTAACGGTGATCGATCCGTGCTTCTTTATATTCGTAAAGGTTACCAGACCGTTTTCATCAACCGAAATGTTGGGATTACTCTTATCGTAGTTAAAGGTAACAGCCTTGTTTGTGGCATTGTCAGGGGTAACTACCCATTTCAGCTGATACTGACAGTTTCCGTCATCGTCAGGCTGAAGACTGATATATTTAAGTCCACTTGAAAGCGTGTCGGCATTTTCCTCGATGATCTCAATCTTGTTAGTATAAATAACTTCATTGAATGATTTGTGCTTAAGACCGAAAAGTGTTACGAAGATAATCGACAAACCGTATATCACGGCAATAATTATTACAACTGATTTTTTCATTTATTTCTCCTTATAGTATAGCTTGATTTTGGAGAAGTATAGATAAACTCTGTAAATCATACATGCAAGTCCCACTCCGAAGAACTTCAGATACACAGTGTCAAGCGACACCGTATCGGTAAATCTGATTAGGGAAATTGCGTCACTCTTATCCATGAGCAGAAGCATACCTGCGGCTGCAGCTAAGAACGAGATTATAAAGGCAGTAAGCGTAGCCTTCGTTTCATTCGGGTTGCTGTCAGATGCGCCTACAGTGGCATAAATTTCATACTGAGGGTTCATAATATCAAGCTCTGCACAATAGAAAGCGTGAGCGATATAAATCAAGATTATACTTATTATGAAGAATATTGCATTAATTACACCAATGTTAGATGACGTTATAAGAATAATGAGCGTTAAAGCAAGTGAAATAATACCAAATATCATATCCGGAAGCAGCTTTGAGAACAGTAATAATTCCGGCTTTGTAGGCTGAGTCTTGATAAGATATGCTGCACGTCCATCGCGTGAATAAATGCTTGCAAGAGGTGCGTTTGCATTGAGCGAGATAAGCATAATAATAAGAATGTTGAAGGCAATAACAAGATTGTCTCCGAGCTCATCGGTGTTCATAGCAAAGAATAATCTGTTTAGCAAGAATGTAAGCAGAGGAATTGAGATCAGAACACCAACGTTGGTAAACATTCTGGTGGGGTTCTTGATGGCAATGATCATCTCTGTAACAAAGGTTGCGATGCGACCACTGTGAACTCTGTTCTTTCCGGGCTTAACAGCCTTCTTAAGATACTCGAATGGGGTGCTTGCCATCTTGTAAAACAAGGGAAGTACGATAAGCATTACAAGCAGAGAAAGTCCAATGATAATTCCGAGCAGAATTAAGAACTTGATCAGAGTCGCTCCGATTGGGAAGGTCGCATAGATAAGGCCTTCGCCCAGGAACATTGTAGTCATATCATAAAATGCTTTGAAACGTTCGGGATAAACAACGTTCACACCGTTCTGAATATCCATGGTGATCAGAGGCCATGAGGATAACAGGTCCAGATTTTTTGGAATAAGCGAAACAGCGTAGAATAGTGCGATTACTACGGCACTTACAAGCGTAACAAGCGTTCCGATCTGGAGATATCTGTTCTGTCTGAACACGTTGGATATCCACATTGCGGGAATCGAAAGCAGTGCACCGAGAATAACAGTAAAGAGAGAAATAAATACGAAGCAAACTATAAGCCAAAGGTAAGAAAGGATCGGATAGCCGTGAAGGATATAGAATGCAACGAACAGGGGAATCATAAAGTTGAAGTTTCTCTTAAGCTCAAATGCAAAGAAAATAATAAGCTTAGAGAGAAATACCTGAACCGGCTTACAGGGAAGAGTAAGTAGAATAGCGTTGTCCCTGGAGAAATATATAGCTTTTGTAAGTCCTGCCGTACATGAAATAACAGAGGCAATCAGCATAATACCAAAGGCAATCGACATAACCGTGGTGGGAGTTCTCTGTACCAGATTAAACACACCGAGGAAGTTAATCAGCGATAACACAACGGCAAACACTGCTGTTACCACAGCGAACTTAAGGATAGCAAAAACAACACTCGTAAGCAGCTTGAACGGGTTGATTGAACCAAGCTCAAGGCTCTTGAGATTCAGCTTTTCCTTAAGCTGCATCTTTACTAATGTAATTAGATTTTTCATGCCTCGTCGCCACCTACTTTGTCGGAGACTGTTATGCCGAGGATATCGTCACCATCAATGCTTACTAAAGGCGCACCCTCTTCGGCAGAGATAATATCGAGATAGAACTGCTCCAGATCCATCTTTCTTGCTTCAAGCTCTTTCAGACTTGCTGCAGCACGGATCTTGCCTTTCCTGATAATTGCAATCTTATCACAGATTTTTTCAACAACGTCTATAATGTGAGAGGAGAAGAATACGATATTACCCTTAGCTGCATGCTCCTTCATACATTCCTTAACCTCGTGAATGCTGGTGGGGTCAAGACCGGTAAGAGGCTCGTCAAGAATCCATACCTTAGGATTATGAACGAGAGCTGCCATGATAGCAATCTTTTGCTTCATACCGTGGGAGTAGGTTTTCATCTGGTTGTCGAAAGCACCTTGAAGCTGGAAGCGTGTAACCATTCTCTCGATAGATTCGTCACGTTCCTCACGGCTTACGCTATACAGGTCGGCAACGTAATTGATGTACTCACGTCCGGTGAGGTTTTCGTAAAGAGCATAGTGGTCGGGAACAAAACCAAGATTTAGCTTTGCCTGCACAGACTGCTTTTCAACGTCAAAGCCACAGACCTCAATATTACCGGATGTAATGGTCTGTATTCCGACAATGCTCTTTATAATTGTAGATTTACCTGCACCGTTGGGGCCGAGGAATCCGAATATTTCGCCACCCTTAACGTTAAAGGAAGCGTGGTCAACCGAATAATGCTTGTTAGCACCGTATTTTTTCGAAAATTCCTTAAGCACAAGACTGGGGGAGCCGTCACCGGAAAGAGGCTTGTCTATTGATCTTTCACCGAGGAATTCTTTAAAATCTTTTTCCATTTTCTTATAATCTCTTTCTCTGAGTCTTCTGTCCTCAGCCTTGTCCCAAATCTCAAATAACAGAGCATAAAGGAACCACATTCCGGCTGAGATTGCAACGTATACAAGGTAGAACAGGAACTGATATAACGGATAGAACACCATTGTTCGTCCCATGAGCTCTACGTGCCATTCAATATCCTTGATTGCCTCTGCCCAATCACCAAGCTTATCAACGATAAAATCACCGTTAAGGAAGAAGAAGTCGGTATCACCGAACCACGCGTTAAGGAACAGTACCAGAACAAAATAGCAGGCAAATGCAACCTGAGAGTAAATCCACTCCTTGAATTTCGGACGCTTGAACAGCTTTAGCGAAATAAGAAGCACCGGCATAAAGAATGCAGGGTAATGGTTGATCCAATAGTTCACTCGCTCGAACGCCAGGGCGTTAACGGCAGTATCGGTGTTGGGCATGGTCATTGCAAGAAATGCGCCCATTACGTTAATGAACAGACAGAAGTTAAACAGCTTGTCCCACTTAAAAATGAGACAAAGTGGGATAATGAACATTGCAGTATTGCAAAGGTGAAGTGGCCAGCTTTTTATTGAAGAAAACTGATCGATCTGCCAGTATGCAAGATAAGACCACATAAGACCCAAGGTCATATATATCATTGCAAAGCGCTTTACCTCATAGGTCTTATCTTTGAGTGCGTGGAAAATAAGGAAGGGAATTATGATTGAAAAGTAAAGAACGAGTCTGTGTGCTTCTGTAAAATCCTCAATCTTAACACTCTGATCCAGATAACCGATTAATGCCTGAGGAACGTAGCAGGGAATAATTGCAAGAATTGCGAAGGGAAGAGACTTAAGCATTCTGAGGGTTGCATCTCTGTTTGGAAGCTTTGTGTTCTCTGTCAGAACAGAGGATAAGCCAAGAGAGAGAGCAAGAATAAGCTCAACCGTGATGCAGATAAGTCTGGGATCGCCCGAGTTCATAGCACCCTTACCGATAATACCCGTAGCATATATTTCAAACAGCAAAATGTCAAGCAGGAATATCGGCACAGAGAAGAATTTAACGATATTGGCTAAGGTGTCAATCTTGAAGAATTCGTTAAGGATAACCGAAAGCAATGCTGCCCAGGTAAACCAGATAAGGAAAATTGCAATTATGGTAAGATGAACCTCGTCGCCGAAGGGGATTTCATAACCGGGAATCAGCGTCATGTTAAGACCTCTGATCCACATAACAGCCTCGTGTTCAACCAGGTAACGGTAAAATGCAATCGGAACAATACCTAATGCAATTATCTTTCTTAATAAAGGAAGGAATGTTATCTTTTTATTTGCAAAATATGCTCCTGCCGTAATGATGGCTGCAGCAAAAAATATTATCAAAGAATAAGTTAAAGCCATATAAACCTCAATTAATAATATGTCTACATTTTTTTACAGTAACATTATACAACCAAACTACATAGAAGTCAATATTTTAAATTATTAAACATTATTAAATCTTATTAATAAACGTAGGTGATAAAACCGAAGTTTGTAAGTTAAAATTAACAAAAAGAGAAAACAGCGCCTCAGCACTGTTTTCTCTGCAAATGAACTATTATTTGGATAAAAGCATCAGTTATCAAGATCAATCATCTTTTGACCTGAAATCTGACTTCCACCACCGACTCCACCACCGAAGGGGATTCCGAGATGATCGTAAGCAAGCTTCGTTGCACATCTGCCACGTGGAGTTCTTGCAAGGAAGCCTATCTGCATAAGGTAGGGTTCGTATACGTCCTCGATTGTGACGGTTTCTTCGCCCACTGTCGCAGCGAGTGTATCAAGTCCCACCGGACCACCGGCATAATACTTGATTATTGCTTCGAGAAGTCTACGGTCTACGTTATCGAGTCCGAGCTCGTCGATTTCAAGCGCCTCAAGGGCAATTCTTGCTATATCAGAGGTAATGATACCGTCACCTTTTACGAGGGCAAAATCTCGCACTCGCTTAAGCAGTCTGTTGGCAATACGAGGAGTGCCTCTCGAACGGGATGCTATGCTGTGCGCGCCGTCATCGGTAATAGAAATATCAAGAATGCTTGCAGAACGCTTTACAATTGTTGCAAGCTCATCGGGGGAATAAAGCTCCAGCTTCAACAGAACACCAAATCTGTCGCGCAAAGGCGTTGTAAGCTGACCTGCTCTCGTTGTTGCACCGATAAGAGTGAACTTAGGTATAGGCATATGTATGGTTCTTGCGCTTGGACCTTTACCTATTATTATATCAATAGCATAATCCTCCATTGCAGGGTAGAGTATTTCCTCTGCAACACGGGATAAACGGTGTATTTCGTCAATGAAAAGAACATCACCGGGGGCAAGATTGGTAAGTATTGCTGCAAGATCTCCGGCTTTTTCAATAGCAGGACCGGACGTAGTTCGAATATTAACTCCCATTTCATTAGCAATGATAGCGGAAAGGGTGGTTTTACCAAGACCGGGAGGGCCGTAGAGCAAAACGTGATCCAGTGCCTCGCCACGCATCTTAGCACTTTCAATATAAATCTTAAGGTTAGATTTTGCCTTTTCCTGACCTATATATTCGCCGAGTGTTTTTGGGCGCAGACAGTTTTCTACCTCGCCGTCAACCTCAGCATCATATTCATTTGAAAGAATTCGATTTTCATAATCAAACTCGTTTGTTTCTTCCATCATAGAATCGTTATCCTTTCGCTTTATTAAGAGCCACTATTATCTCATAAGTTTTTTCAAAGCGAGACGAATAATCTCTCCCGCATCCGATATAGATGTGTCGATACCCTTAAGAACCGACATAACTGTGCTCTTGTCATATCCAAGAGATGCAAGGCCTTCTGCAGCCTCAGAAAAAGCAGAATTCGAGACAAAACTTTGGGCAGAAGATGAAATTGCGCTTGAATCAACCGAGCCTGCAAACACCTCGGAAGACATCTTGTCCTTTAACTCAAGTATAATTCTTGCAGCAGATTTTGCTCCGATACCGGGTGCCTTAGCAATCGCCTTTTTGTCATCTGTGCAGATAGCAACAGCAAGCTTTTCCGGTGTCATAGTGGATAATATGCTCATTGCAGCTTTAGGACCTATTCCACTCACGCTTGTAAGTCTGTTGAAGCATTCCTTCTCCTCGTATGATCCGAAGCCGAAAAGCTCAATTCCATCCTCTCTGACAGCAAGATGTGTAAAGAGCTTTACCTGTTTTCCAAGACTTGACAGCAGCGATTCAGAGGTTAAAAAGCTTACTGTAAGCTTGTATCCAACGCCTCCACAGTCAATAACACAGGTGCTTAAATCTCTGTATGCCAATTCTCCATTTAAATAATAAAACATCGATATATCCTTCCTTGAAATCGGGGTACTAAACAAAAAATAAATAATTAAAATATCAACAATGCAACCTGAATGAAATAATATGTATATCCGTATTAACTCCCGGATGAAACAACTCTTTTTACCATTTTTTCTATTGATTCACGTGGAAAAGTTAAATCACGTCCACACCCGTTACAAATTACACGAACGTCACTTCCAACGCGTAAGATTGTAAAAACGTCGGAAGAGCAAGGGTGCTTCTTTTTCATTTGTATACGGTCTCCAACCGAAAAACTTATAGGGCGCATACTTCCTCACAAAAATAAAATTTATTTTGTAGTAAATAAAACGAAAACCATAAAAAACAACATTAAATGTATAATATAGTTGTCAAAATGTGGCAATAGGTGAAGAAATAACAACAATTTATAAATTTATTTTTCTAAAAAATGAGTTGATTATTGTTGTTGATTTTTTTCTTACATAAAACTTCAATATTATCATACCATAAACTTCGTTTTTTTTCAAGACGGTTTTAAAATTTAGCTGAAATTAGATATTTTGTCGGTAAATGAATAAAAATGCAAAAATATTCCAAATTGGTTGACATTTATATTAAAATATAGTATAATATATTGATTTTATTATTTTTGAGAGGACGTTTATATGCAGAGAAAAATAGCAAGGGAAAATGCATTTATTCTTATTTTTGAGAGCATATGCAAGAAGGACGAGACTGCTCAGGAAATCTTTGATAAGGCTACTGAGATAAGAGGCCTTGATGCTGATGAATACGTAACGACCGTTTTCTTTGGAGCATATGAGAATTCAGATAGGCTTGACGAGGCAATGGAAAAGCATCTCAAGGGCTGGAAAAAGGAGAGAATTTCACCTGTATCATTGGCTATTCTCAGACTCGGTTGCTATGAAATAATGTTTATGGCTGACATTCCTTCAAAGGTTTCTATTAACGAGGCTATCGAGCTTTCAAAGAAGTTTGACGACGAAAAGTCTTATACCTTTATCAACGGCGTGCTCAATGCTGTTGCATCAGATTATTCCGAAGGCAATGAGTAAAAGAGCTGTTCTCGGTATTGACACAAGTAACTATACCACGTCTGTATCGATAATGACGCTTGACGGTGAGCTTGTTGCAAATCTTAAAAGGCCCCTTCCGGTTAAGGCAGGTGAGCGTGGATTGCGACAGTCGGATGCCGTTTTTGCACATATAGTAAATATCCCCGAGCTTATGCAGGAAGCGCGAGAGCTGCTTTCTGATATGGAGATCGTCTGTGTTGGCGTAAGCGCAACGCCGAGAAATCAGGAGGGGTCATATATGCCTTGTTTTCTTAGTGGGGTTGCATGTGCCGAAAGCATTGCTGCTGCGCTTGGAGTAAAGTTGTATCGCTTTTCACATCAATGTGGGCATATTATGGCAGCTATATATTCATCGGGTCATTTTGATCTGCTTGAAAAAGAGTTCGGAGCATTTCATATTTCCGGTGGAACTACGGAGCTGGTTCGCGTCACTCCGACGGATAACGGCTTTGGAGCGGAAATCATAGGTGGAACAGCAGATCTTAACGCCGGTCAGGTTATCGACCGTATCGGCGTATATCTCGGTATGCGTTTTCCTGCAGGCCCATCACTGGAGGCTCTGGCATCGGAAAATACCGGAAAGCTTCCAAAAAAGAAGGTATCGGTAAAAGGTATGACTATCAACCTTTCCGGACTTGAAAATATGGCTATTAAGCTTTATGGGGATACCGGTGATGCTGCTCTGACTGCAGCTTTTGTTTTTGATCATATAGGCAGATCAATCTGTGAGGTACTTGGTGCATATACCGAAAAATACGGTAATAGCAAGGTAGTATGCGCAGGTGGTGTTATGTGTAACTCAATAATTAAAGAAATGCTTGCTCGTCGTTTTGACGTATGCTTTGCAGAGCCTGCAATGTCCTGCGATAATGCCGTCGGAATTGCGGCACTCACACTGAGAGCTTATCAATCGGAGAAATAAAGTGATAGATATTAATTCGCTCAGAGAGCGTGATAATACGGACGTTTTTTCGGTGTCCGATTTAAATAATTATATAAAAAATATTTTCGAAAGCAACCGTACCTTATCATCGGTAACCGTGAGAGGCGAGATTTCTAATTTTGTTAATCACAGAAGTGGACATTTATATTTTTCTCTTAAGGATGCCGACGGACAAATCAGGGCAGTGATGTTCAGATCGAGAGCTGCAACGCTTAAGTTTATGCCCGAATCGGGTATGAAGGTTGTTGTGCACGGAGCCGTAACGGTGTTCCCGAGAGACGGTTCTTATCAGATTTACGTTTCGTCCATGCAGCCTGATGGAATCGGAGCTCTTTACCTTGCTTATGAGCAGATGAAGGCGAGGCTTTCCGAGGAGGGCCTTTTTGACGAGGATCATAAGATTCCAATTCCTGAAATCCCTTCGCGTATAGGAGTAATTACTTCTCCCTCAGGCGCAGCCGTACGCGATATTATTAACGTAACGGGACGTAGATTTCCCAATGCCGAGGTATACGTTTATCCTGCTCTGGTTCAGGGCGAGGGGGCAGAGGAAAGCCTTATTAAAGCTTTGGATTATCTTGACCGAAGCCATCTCTGCGACGTGATTATTATCGGTCGTGGTGGTGGATCGATTGAGGACTTGTGGGCATTTAACAGCGAGAAGCTTGCAAGGAGAATTTATATGGCCACCACACCAATAATTTCTGCCGTCGGTCACGAAACGGACTTTACAATTTGTGATTTCGTTTCTGATATGCGTGCGCCGACACCATCGGCTGCAGCAGAGCTTGCCGTTCCCGATAAGCGTGAGCTTCTGATGCGCATCGACTCCTTTGATGAACGCTTGAGCCTCGCCTTGAAAAGAAATCTCATAAGAGCAAAAGAACGTCTTGATTATCTTAAATCTGCAACAGAAAAGTTCACGGTATATAATCTTATTAAAGTAAGACGCGATGCCTTGCTCAGACTTAATGAGAAAGCAAATCTGCTTATCAGAGGATATCTTGACAGGGCAAAAGACAGACTTCTGGCAAGCATTGGTAAGGCAAACGCACTGAGTCCTTTATCTATACTTTCCAGGGGATATTCCATAGCAGAATCAGATGGCAGAATTATTAAGAGCATATCGGAGCTGAAGGCTATGGACAGTGTGGAAATAATTTTGTCGGATGGCAGTTTCAATGCCACAG
>JAFTON010000006.1 GCA_017463765.1 Clostridia bacterium
AATAAGTGGGACGTACAGTATATAGACGGCAAACGTGATGGATTTGTACGAATAAATACCGAGGCGAAGGACAGATCACTTCATATCTACCCCGACGAAAATTTCTGTTTCTTGCAGATTGTCACCCCAGACGGCTTAATTGTAGAAATGGCGTATACAAATGAAGCACTCACTGAGCAAAAAGTGATTTGGCACGCATCTGACGTCAGCCACACGATTGAGGTATTTTACGATGCGAACAGCAACTTTATGTGTGCAAAGATATACAGCTTTTCTTTGAGCAAATATTTTTACTTCTTCCCTGAGGGTTGGTCGGTAGCATCATATGAATACGTTGAAGGTGGAGCCGCAGCCCCCGGTTATGAGAGTTATACGGTAGAGGACTTTATGGCTCTTTGCCCCTCGCCTCTCGGCTGATAATAGCTTTTTCGATTAAAACCGACAGGAGAAATATATGAAAAAAACAGTTAAACTACTTGCCGTTATGATTTGCCTTTTTCTTGCGATATCACTTGCATCCTGTGTCAACATTGATGAAAAGGTAAACGAGGCAACAGCCCCCCTTAATGATAAAATAACCTCACTAAACGGACAGATTGCAGAGCTTCAGGGCAAGCTTGATGCACTTGAGGGCGAAAACGAAGCCCTTGAAGCAGAAAAAGCAGCTCTCGCAGCAGAAAAGGAGGCTCTTGAAAAGGAGCTTGCCGAGCTTAAAGCTGAGGTCGAGGTCTGCGATCACCTCTGGATCGGTGAGGTTGATCCCGAATATACCTGGGCAGATGATTTTTCAAGCTGCACAGCCACCTTCCTTTGCATAGAGTGTGGCGAGTATGCAGAGGAGATCGCATATCAGATAGATGAGGATGCCAAAGGGAACTACATAGCTTATTTCGATAAGGTTCCGAGCTGCGAGCATCTGACGGCACTTCCCACCGTTACGGGTATAAGCTTTAATTCCGACAGCGCAGGATATGACGCAGAGACGAACACCTTTATTGCAAACGAGACAAATCCCTTCATTCTTACCGTCTTCGGTGAAAATCTTTCCTCGGTAAGCGAGAAATATGATTTTATGATATATCTGAATATAGAGGGAACCTGGTATATTTTCGATAGGATCTTTAACACGGGTCTGCACAGTCCTGTTATAGAGGAAGAAAAAATCGAATATCAGTTCGATCTTGGTCGGGTGCAGCTGCTTGTGGATTCCTACGGCAGTATCAATGGCATTGGACTTGGTGACGCCGAGACCGGTGCAATGATCGACAGTGCCATTCTGGATCTGAATCTTGTAGTAAATGATGCTGAGGATGAGGTGGAGTTCCTTACCGTAACCACGGCAGATGAGCTTCTCGCTGCATTTAACTCCTATGATTACATCAGGCTGGGCGCAGATATTGAGAGTGTGAAAGGATTTGACGTTACGGAAAGCGTTACCCTCGACCTTGCGGGTTATGATCTCAGGGTGACGGGCAACGGTCAGGCTACCTTCTGGACTTATCAGGAAATGACTATTATCAATAGTTCGGAAGAGACATCGAAGATGTACAGGGAGATATATATGTACTCTGATTCAACTCTTAAAATTTCCGGTAACGTAAGTATTGAAGCCTCTTATCACTCAATCAACGGAGATGGCTTTATAGATCTTACGGGATATACGGGAGAAGAGCTGTATATTTACACAGAGCGTCTTAGTGGTCTGGTCATTCCCGAGGGTTATGCCTTTTATGAAACCTTCAATGAGAGAAGGGTTGATAATTATAAGGCTGACGATATATATGAGGTTTACGTAAGACCTCTTGCTACCGAGGTAGCAACTGCAGAAGAGCTTATTATCGCACTTGAAAACGGTGGACATATCCTTTTCACCGATAATATTACGGTTGACACCTCGCTCTATACCAGCGAGGACGTATCAATCAACCTGGGTGGCTATTCTCTCACTATTACAAATGATTCTGATCTGGGACTACACTCAGAAAACGCAGTTGTAAAGAACGGTACCATAGAGGTATTCGGCAATAATGCTGCACTGAAAACCTATGTGGATAATCTTCTGGTTGACAGATGTACCTTGATTTCCCGTGAATATATAGCCCTGTATTGCTGCGACGGTGTGACTACCGTAAAGAGAAGCAGGCTTATCGGTGGCGTTAATGCAAGCAATTCTTATACCGACGTTGCAACCGTTTATATGTTGGATAACAACATACTTGAAGTTGGCGATTCTATGGGTATATGTATTTCACAAAATGGCATTTTGATAACCTCCTTTGACCCCACCGACATGCTTGGCGAATATTATAACGACGGCGTTGTGACTACTAACGATGACGGTACCTTTACGGTGAAGGTAAACTGAAACAGAGTGTTAGGTAAATAATAGTTTGAAAAAATAAAGGTAAATTTTAACGAAGGAGGTAATAAGGATGAAAACCGTTAAACGCCTGTCTGCCGCGATACTCGTGATCGTGATGCTGCTGACGTCGGTCGGCTGCTATATGATATCGGGGCAGAAAATGAGAAACGTCAAGGGTATCTACAAGCTGACGCATTATACTTATACTCCCAAATATGAGCGTAAGGAGGGCTACACTCCGAGAAGCTATAACTATATTGAGGACGAGGAGTACAGGTACGAGGATTATCTTATTATTACGGGAACGGGTATGGGCTACTACGTGCATAAGGAGGCGAACGCTCCCGCATACGTTAAGGAGGTCACCCTGTCCTACGAGTATTCAACCGATGATTCCTCGAAGGTAGAGTACGTCGTTTTCAACGATGCCATAAGCGTAAATGAGAACAGTGGCTTCCATAGAATGGGCATAACGAAAAACGGACTTAATTACACTAAGAGTGCTATTGACTATACCGAGCTGTTTACAAAAAGGCCTATGCGTTCGGAGGCTATGTCTGTTCGCTGGGAAAAGGTCAGCAACAAAACCGATCTCGAGTATGTTGAAAACCTGCTCGGCGAGCTGAAGAAATACGATTACACAGCCTTTGGTGTGCGTGGAATATATCAGCGTAACGCCCCCTGGGATATTGAAACGGGAGTAGTGCAGGAAAACCCCTACCGATACTTCTACTACGTCATAGACACGGCGGATAATATGCCTCGGGCTACTGCGTATTACGCATATAATGAAACGCCCACCGAGCAGATAGTGAGCGAGGTCGAAATAAAGCGTCTGTCCGAGGATTGGAGTCAGATATCGGTAGACGGAGTGATATGGAATCTCGAACAGCCGCGGGGCAGCATTTATTACAATGAGACCGACGGTCAGAGATGCACCATAAGCCGTGCAAGCAGCGACATCTCCGATGTCTCGCTTCAATATCTGATAAATATCTGGCTTCCGACAGAATAAAGCATTGCAGCAATATTGCAAAGCAGAACGGCAGAGGTGCTATTCGCACCCCTGCCGTAAACATTTTATTGTTAAGGTTGCACAAGAAAGTCTTTATTTTTGTTGTTAAATAAGCAATATTGACATATTAATTTAAATATGTTAGTATATTATTGAATAAAAAATAAAAAAGAAAGAGGTAACCTAAATGAAAAGAATAATTTTTAGTCTGCTTATCGTCTTTGTTATGATTCTTTCGCTCTGCTCCTGTTCGTTTATTCAGGGCTTCCTTCCTGATACAGACGGTGACGGCGCAGGCGAAAATCCTGACGGTGACGTAGGTGAAACACCCGAAAATCCTGACGGTAACGAAAAGCCCGAGTGTTCGGGACACGTGGATGGGAATAAGGATAATATCTGCGACATATGTGAGCAGGAAATTCCTGTTTTTCCCGATACCGACCTTACTCCCGTTATCTTCCTTGCAGGTGACTCTACCGTAAAGACCTATGAGGAGGATCAGTACATTGGTGGCTGGGGACAGTTCTTTGAGCTTTTCCTCGGTGAAAAGATTGTTGTTAAAAATGCTGCTCACGGTGGCAGAAGCTCCCGTTCCTTCATAAACGAGGGCAGACTTTTTGATATTCCCGGCAGCAGCTATACCTTCTCTCAGAACGGTGGTAATTCTATCGGTGATGAGATTAAAGAGGGCGACTATCTCTTTATTCAGTTCGGCCATAACGACGATGCCTCAAAGCTTTCGAACTACTCCACAATCTATGACAGAATGGTTCCCCTCGGTGAGCCTGATGCAAACGGCATTTACCCCGTAACCCCTGCAGAGAAGCAGCCTACCACCTTCCTTCCCACCGAGTATACCGATAAGGCAACCGATTCGGAGGAGGCGAATGCTCTTCAGACTCTTGCAAAGTATGGCTCAGAGTATTACGCCTTTGGCAGTGGTACTTACAAGTGGTATCTTAAGCAGTATATTGATTTTGCAAGAGAGAAGGGAGCTATTCCGGTTCTCGTAACACCTGTTGCAAGAGTTAAGTTCTCGGGTGGCGAGATCATCGGTGGCGCAGGTCTCCACGGCGAGAATTTTGCATACGTTGAGGCTGTACGTCAGCTTGCAGAGGAGGAGGACTGCCTTCTTATCGACCTTTTTGCAAGCAGCAAGACAATGCTTGAAACGGCTACCTCTACCTATGCGAATTATCTGATGGCGCTTAAACCCAACGAGCTTACAGGCGAATGGCCACTGGGCTATGATGCAGCATACGGTAACGTTGAGGCAGGCTACACCGGTATTGAGGCAACCCATTATAATAAGTACGGCGCATTCCTTCAGGCAGCCTTCATTGCCGATCACATTCTTCAGAATAAATATGACTATTCCTTCTCGGATCACGTTCACACAAATCCCGAGAGCTATATCGACCCTTCAAATCTTATCGGCAAGAATACCGTAGTCCTTGTTGAAAATCTCTTTGACAAGGTAAGCGTTACCAATCCCGACAGAGCCTATATTATGCCCGAGACGGTTGTTGCTCTTATTGATGCCCTTGCAGCAAAGGGGGAGGTTACCGGGGAGAATTATCTTGATATAGGCAAGGAGTGCGAGGCGATCAGGCTTGAATATGCAAAGCTTAACGTGGATTTCAAGCATCTTGTAACCAATATTGCAGTTCTTGAGGAATATGAGGCGAAGGTTGAGGCACTTATTATCGCCAACCGTCCCGAGCCTGTCAAGGTTGTTATTTTCAATGCAGACGACCTTACCCTTGACAGCTATAGCGAGACAGTGGTGGAGGGCGACTTTACCCTGGTTGCCACAAGCGATAAGAAGATGGATAAGAAATCCTCCAAGGTAAACTTCACCTATGGTGACACCACCTATTCCATGACTTACGGTCTCAGCGTTGGTGGCAAGGCATCCTTCGGATCAAACAGATATATTTCCTTCACCGTTGAGGGTCCTTGTACTGTTACCGTTGCAGTAAGAAGCTCCGGCAGTGATACGAGAACTCTTACTATGGTAGATTCCTCCAAGACCACCGTAGGCTCCTTTGAGGCACCCTCTGCAGTTTCGGTTTCCTCCGTTCAGATAGACGAGGCAGGCAGCTACTCCGTAGGAAGCGCAGGCAGTGGTATGTACATCTATATGATTATTATTGAATATTTTGAATAAAAGGATTATCAGACTTTATGAGTAGAATTTATGGGCTTATTGCCCTGGGTGTTCTGGTGGTGCTGCTGATAATATTCGGCATTGGTACATCGGTTGTGGTAGCACAGATATCAGACAGCACCGACAACACCGACCCCGTGATTGTGGAAAATGGTGTTTCACTCACCGACGTTGTTCATCACATTATCGTATCGGCACTTGACGGTGCAAACGGTGGCAGACTTTCGCTTAAGCTTGATAGCTATGATATGAACGAGCTGCTTTACGCTCTCTCGATGGAGGAGGATTTCTCCAAAATAGGTATCAGGAGTATTTACATAGAGGAGGCAGACGGCGAGCACAGGCTCTGCGTTCCGATTGAGCTTATGGGCGTGAACAGTCTTGCCTCGGGTGAGCTTAAAATGTATCAGGAGGGTGACACAATATTTGCTGAGGTTGACGGTCTCTCTGTCGGCAATCTTGGTATTGATTCGTGGATTGTCTCGCTCTTCGGTGTTAAGGATAAGATAGTAAAGCTTCTTGATGAAAAGGGTATTACATCCTATTTCGTAGGTGACCTTTTCAGGCTTCAGATGTCCAGGGCAGAGCTTGGCAGTCTGCTCTCCACGGCTCTTGCCGAAAACGAGAATGTTGGGCTTGTAAACGCCCTTTACAGCCTTCTGATGCTCAGAGGGGATGCCGTAAGCATTGAAATAGCCTCTCCTACCGATATCAGCGTCGGTGTGGATATGACCGACTTTAACGGCTTATCTACCCCACGCTTCGACGGTGTGAACGACTATACCGAGTCTCTTCTTGCCGAGGGGGTTATCGACAGGGGTGTAATTTCCACTGTGGCGAAGTATTACCTTAACGGCTATGAGAAGCTGACCGATGAGGAGAAAACCACCGTCAGCGAAAGGCTTGTAGCAAAATCCACTCCTGAGGAAATCACCTCCTATGCAGGTATTGTGGAGAGAGAGAAGATTTCGCTTCTCAGCATTCTTCTGACCCAGCTTGAGCTTAATACCGATTTTCTCCTTCCGGGGTTCAAGATCGGTGACGGTGATATCAGCGCAATGCTGTCCGAGCTGCCTCTTGTGGGTACGGTATGGCAGTATGCAAGCTACCGTGACAACTCCTGCGCCTATATAGCCGTTCAGTCGCTTTACTGTGTTATCGGTGACGATCTTATCGAGATATATATAGACCTTAATCTGAACGGATATCTGCTTACCGTTCGTGCAGATTTTATCTCTCGGGAGTCACCTCTTGTATCTATCGGTGGCAGTCTTGGTAAGGCATATCTCGGTGACGTGGAGCTTGGCGAGTATGAGGTTGATCAGCTCTTCGGCTTCCTCTGTGGAATGCTGCAGTACGACTGGATCTACACCGACCCCGTGACAAAGTCGCTGACGCTTGATTTCACGGCGACCTTTGAGGATAGCAACCTGCTTGTAGCAATACTGAAAAATAGCAGAAACATCGTTACCGTATGTAAGAGCAGGCTTGTTACTAAGGGTGGATACGTACAGATAACCTTTACTCTTTTTCACTAAAAATTAATAAAAGTATTGACAAATTTCCTCGTAGGTGATATTATTAAATTAGAATAGTATCCTCTTATGGGGAAATTTTATACATAGGAGACTTGTTATGAGAGCAAGAGATTTCAGACAGGCCGCGAGAGATGCACTGAAGGGTAATTGGATTGTTGCAATTATCGGTGGAATTATCGCTTCCATGTTCGGTGGATTATCCAACTCCGGCGTAGGCTTTACTATTAATTTTAATTTTGAGGCGCCCGAGATTGACAGCGGCGAGAGCACAGCCTTGCTGCTTGCTTCGGCGAGAAATGTTGCGAACGGTGGAATGTACGACGGAGTAATAGCACTCCTTATGATGTTCTTCAGCGTTGTACTCGTTTATTCGATTATTATGTTCATCATCGGCAGCGCAGTGGGTATCGGTTATTCCGAGTTCAACCTTGACCTTGTCGATGGCTCGAAGCCGAGAATTTCTTCAATCTTTTCCAGATTCGGTCAGATCGGTACGGGTATTCGCACCAACCTGCTTGCATTTATCCGTATTTTCTTCGGCATGCTTCTCATCATACCCGGTATCGTTATGTCCTACAGCTACGCAATGAGGAACTACGTTATGGCAGAGCATCCCGAGCTTAACGCGCGCGAGGTGCTGAGAGAATCTAAAAGAATTATGAAGGGCAATCGTTTCAGACTCTTCTGCCTCGAGCTGAGCTTTATCGGCTGGGCGCTTCTTTCTATCCTCACTCTCGGTGTTGGATTCCTTTGGTTCGTTCCTTATCAGCAGGCTGCGATCGCTACCTTCTACCGTGAGGTAAGTGCAGAGGCTGACTATCGCATCTGATCGGTTTGACTTAAAAGGCGTAATCCTTACGGAAATACGGCTTAGCATGTTGATATTGTAAAATAAAATATTGACCGAAAAAGCAGGGCACCCACCCTGCTTTTTTTACTTTAAGTTGGATGAAAAATGCAGACTTACTTTCAATTTTAGTAAATAATTATTTACATTGGATAAAATTCGACCTTTTAAAATGAATTTTTTGTGAAAAAAGTTGCAAAAGTTTTGATTTTTCTATTGCAAAATAGGTTATATTGTGCTACAATATTTTATATTTTCATGAAAAGGAGAAAACATTATGAAAAAATTATTGACATTAGTCCTGATGCTTGCCCTGGTTCTTTCGCTTGCAAGCTGCGCGATGCTTCCCGAGGATCTTCAGGCAACGATAAACGGCGCGATTGAAAATATAAAGGACGCTGTTTTCGGCACAGAGGATCCCGGCCCCGAGCCCGATGAGGGTGGAGAGGACGTTCCTCACGTTCATGACTTCAAGTTTGCCGAGAAGATTCATGCCGGATGTGAGACTGACGGCAAGGAGATTTACAGATGCGAGTGTGGCGAGGAGCAGTTCACTGTTATTGAGGCTACAGGTCATGACGTTAAGCTTCTCAGAGCCGAAGCTCCCAACTGTACCAAGGGTGGTACAAACTATTACGGCTGCGCTTACTGTGGCGGTGAGAGCTATACCGAGTCGGTTGAGCCTCTCGGACACGAATTCAGCGTATCTACCGAGCCTTCCCGTTTCGCTTTCTGTACCAGAAAGAGATGTACCGCCACTGAGAACGCTCTCGGCGCGCTCGGTACATACGACGAGCAGCTCACCTTCAACTTTACCGAGGAGCACGAGGCAGCTCTCGAGGCTAAGTACAATGAGATTCTTAACGCAGTAAATTCTGCCGCAGAGTATGATCCTGCCCTTCACGGCTATCAGGCAGAGGGCGCTCTTGCAGATGAGTTTGCTGCAGTTGATGCTCTTCATACCGAGCTTTATGAGCTTGTTCTCTATGCTATCGCACAGAGACAGATCGCAGAGATCGATTACTACTGCGCAATGACCGATACTGCTCTTGAGGAAAGATATTCCTATATGATGGATTATTACACCGACCTTATTGCACAGTTCTATTCACTCTCCCAGCCCTTCTATGATTCCTGCTACCGTGACTTCTTCTACTACGGTATGACCGAGGAGGAGATCGCAGCTTACCTCTTCGACTCCAACGCTCTTGCAGATGAGGAGTATACTGCTCTTAAGTCAAGAAACGACCAGATTGAGCTTACCTTCAACAGTATCTCGAATCCTACTACCGATTCCCGTGTTCCCACTCTTTATGCAGAGTTTGTTGCAAACAACAAGAGAATTGCAGAGATTCTCGGTTATGATAATTATCTTGATTACGCTTACGAGAACGTTTACGGCAGAGACTACAGCTATGAGGATGTTTCTGAAATTATTGATTACGTTGCAGAGCATCTTAACATAGCATTCAAATCTCTCTATGGCACATACCGTTATTATATGAACAATCCTCTTTCCGGCACAAGCAGAGAGGAATATAAGGCTCAGATGGAGTACAGCTTCTTCGATAATATGAGAGCTAACGAGACTCTTAACGATTACATAGATCTTCTTGCTTTCACCTCTAACCCCGATAAGCAGATCACCTTCTCCGACGAGCTTAACGGCCTTGTTTCTAACGGTAACCTCTTCTACGGTAAGTATGAGGGCGCGTTCGTTACTTATCTTGATGCTTTCGATATTCCGATCGCATACTTCAGCTACGGCTATGACACCAACTTTACAATTGTTCACGAGTTCGGTCACTATATGAATGAAATCTACAACCGTTCTCAGTTCAGCCAGTCCTACGATCTTCTTGAGATGCACTCTCAGGGTGACGAGATGCTTTACCTTGCATATCTTAAGGGAGAGCTCTCCGAGAAGGTATATGCATGTGTTGAGAACGAGCATCTCTTCAACATGCTTGCTACCGTTATGTCGGGTCTTGCTATTGATGCATTTGAGCGCGCTATCTACACCGATAGCTATGACGGTATAAATGCAGACAAAATTATGGCTGACGGCACTATCACTTCTGATGAATACGATTATCTTTATCAGAGCATTAATAAGGAATTGGGCGTTGAAGGAGTTCTCTCTAACGAATATTGGAGATACGGTATGACTATCAGCTCTCCCTGCTACTACGTTTCCTACGCAATCAGTGCACTTTCTGTTCTTCAGATTTATGAGATCGCCGAGACAGATGGCTTCGAGGTAGCTGCAGATGCATATCTTAAGCTCTTCTCTTACACCGATGAGAATCCCGATATGACGGCTGATGAGGTTCTTGTTTATGCAGGAATGTATTCCTACAATGACGAGCAGCTTTACATAGCACTTGAGGAGCTCTTCGCAACAATGGATTAATCTGAATATTTTATTCTGCTGCCCCGTTTTCCCGGGGCAGCTTTTTATTATACAAAGCTTTTTATTATTATACAATGTGATATTGAAAAAGTATTTTCCTTATGCTATAATTAAAATAATCGGTTCAGAAAAAAGAAAAACAAGGAGGAAAACTGATGAATTACGTAATGAGCGACCTGCATGGATGCTACGATCTGTATTTGAAAATGCTGGAGGAGATAAAGTTTTCCTCCTCGGATAGACTCTATCTTCTCGGCGACTACGTGGACAGGGGAGACAACGGACTTGATATCATATTTGATATAGCAAACAGGAAAAACGTGGTTGCCCTGATGGGAAATCATGATTTTTATGCCTACACGGTGCTGTCCGAGATGGTTTACGATCATGACGCAAAGTCAAAGCCACTTATCCGTCCCAAGTATGAATTATGGATGCGCAACGGAGGCAGGACAACCTACGATCACTTCTGGATGCTTAACGAGATGAAGCAGCATCGCATTATTTCTATTATGGAGTCCTTCGTTAATTATGCAGACGTGACGGTGGGTGACAGACGCTTCACTATGGTTCATGGTGGTATTGCCAACTATGATCCTAAGCTTCCACTTGATTACTACGGGGTAAGCGAGCTTGCCTGCTACCGTGAGGATTATACCAAGCCGAAGTTTAACGAGCCCTCAAGATACCTTGTGACAGGTCATACTCCCACCGTCTATATCGACTCTTACAGCAGAGGCAGGATTTACTATAACCACGACCATATCGCCATCGACTGTGGCGCTGTCTTTGATCTGGGACTCGGTTGCCTTTGCCTCGACACAATGGAGGAGTTTTACGTTAATTAGACTATGAAAATGGCTGAAAAGCAAACTACGATTTACAAAAACTGCAGTTTCCGGCTAAAAAAGATCGGATTTCGTTATGAAAATGCCGGGAAAAATGTAAGCAAAAAATGTATCATACCGGATTTTCTTCTTCGCCTTCAATACAAATCAGGCTGCAGCACCGAATAGCGACGGACAAAACAACGTCTCACACGCCCGGCTCTCTTAATACGCGAGCCGGGTTTTTATTATTTTTATATATTTATTGACAAAATGCGCGCGTAATGATATAATGTATCTGTTAAATTATATTCTTTGGAATGTGACGGAGGATAAAATCTATGTATAACGAACCTATTACCACTAACAGTAACCTTTACTGGATCGGACCGAGAGAGTCGGATATCGAGGCTGTAAAGGGACAGTTTGTCGGTTCAATCACCTTCTTCGGCAACGGTGGCACCGAGGGATACGCCCACTCCTTTGACGGCAGGGCGCTTTCTGTACGTGGTAATCATACGATCTCCAGAGACGTTAAGGTGAATCATAATAATATGGACGACACCGAACTTGACCGTCACGTTTACGAGTGGATTGGCAGGATACAGAAAGAGGACTCCAATGCCAAGTTTATGATGTATAACGCCAACGTCGTACGTCTGCACGACAGGAAAAGCGTTGAAAAAATAAGCAAGGGTGAGGTTATCACCGATGAAGAGCGCGAAGCCCGTTTCCTCTATCCCGTCAAATTCTATCAGGACAACTTCGTCTGCCTTAACTCCGATGAGATAATGGAGGTAATGGACAGTAAGATCAATTTCCACCGTAATGTTTCAAAGGTAATCAGTGATGAGAATCTGCTGGAGATCCAGCTTATGAACGGAAAAGAGATCGACAGCTATACAAACCTGTGTCAGAGATTCGACGTGGACAGCTTCAGTGGCGTGCGCTTTATCGTTCAGGAGAACTATGCAAGTGGTGGCGCAGGTACCCATATCGTCTCACGTCCCAAGCATGACGAGCGACTGTCCTTTATTCATGATGAGAAATACATTGTTTCTATTCTTCAGGAGAATAACATTTCGGTAAACGCACATATTATCGTTTTTAAAGACCGTGTGCTTCTCCTTCCCGGCTCCATACAGATTATCAGAGAGAACAACAAGCGCCTTATGTACCGTGGCGCAGATTTCATCACCTACCGTGAGATTGATAAGCGTCTGAGGGATAAGTTCGAGGAGCTTGCGGTAATTATTGCCACCAGATACCAGTCGGGTATAAATCTTCAGGTGGAGGGCATAGACGGAAAGGGCAGGAACATCTCCATCGACGGCTTCAGGGGCATTCTCGGCATCGATGCCATTATCCATGACGGCAAGGTTAAGATTCTCGAGTGTAATAACCGTTTCCAGTCCTCCTCAAACCTTCTTAACTATGCGCTGCGTGAGATGGGTCTGCCCTCTCTTCAGCAGATGTGCTATCATGCGAACGGTGATTACGGTATTGCCGGCCAGGGCAGCTTTGCCACTGTCGAGGGAATGATCAGGAAGGTTGCATCAAAGAACCTTATCGACTGTACCACCGTTGACGAGTTTGGCGACCGTTACGACTACTCCCGTCTTGATATAGACGTAAACTATTCCAACTTCAACTTTGTTGACAGTGGAAGTAATATTATTCATGCTAAGCGTATGTTCGCTATCGCAGATTACTATACCTCGGATACCGAGAGGGCGAGAGAGAATTTCCTGGGCTACGTTACGGATAAGGAGATCGGAAGGCCCAACGCATGTATCTATACTCTTGAGCGTGACGGCTACAGACCCGAGCTTTCTTACCATGCCTATTCCTACCTGTTCAGGATAAGCTTTAATGCTCCGATTACGGCAGTCTCGCCCGAGGGAACCCTTCGCCTTAACGAGAATATTGTTGAGACCGACAGGGTCTGGAGCGATATGATATACGACTTCGACCCTCTGGCAACCAAGATTTCGCTTATGACACAGGGTCTTAATATTGATAAGAGCGAGCAGACGGCTGCGCTGCTCGAGAGACTTGGTGGCTTCAGGGAGGCAACCAACGATGCGATAGATATTTATCTTCGCCGTCCCGGCTTCTCCACACCTAAGTATACCGAGATGGTTGTAAACTCGCCTCTCGGCATAAGATATACTCCCTTCTCACCCTTCTCCTTAAGGGCGAACGGAGACAGCCTTTGCCTGTATTATTACAATACTGTCATTAACGACAATATAGGTCTTTTCCCATCCGATCCTCTTGCAGATAAGATACATCCCAGTGGATATCCCTACTCCGACGTGGCATTCCTCTCGGGTGACAGACTTCGCGTTCACGTAACCAATACCTGCAGATTCAGGAAGGACAGAGATCATAACGGTGAGGATTACGGATGTCATTTCTGTAATATGAAGAATGGAGAGAAGGAGTGCGATACCTTTGACGCAGATATTATCAGAGACGTGGTATCCGACTACCTTGCTCTCGGTGACAGCTACCGTATCGACCACTTCCTTGTCGGTGGACAGTCACCCGTTGACCCGGATATGAGCGCAACGCTCAGGACGGTAAGCGTAATTCACGCGTTAGCTCCGAATAAGCATATCTATCTTATGTCCACCCCTCCGAGAAATCTTACCGATATTCTTAAGCTCAGCAAGGCAGGCGTTACCGAGTTCTCCTTCAATATTGAGCTTTATAATCACGCCTACGCAAAGAAATATATGCCGGGAAAGTCGGCGCACAAGCGTTCGGATTACCTTTCTGCGCTTAATGCAGCCAGATTTATTATGAACGACGATGACAAGAGCTGCGTGCGTACAATGTTTATCGTAGGCCTTGAAACCATATCGTCACTTAAGCAGGGTCTCAGGGTAACCATCGACAATGGTATTCAGCCTATGCTGTCGGTATTCCGTCCCATGCCGGGAACAAAGTGCGAGAATCTTCTTCCTCCCTCTCTGCGTGAGCTTTATATGCTTTATAACGAGATTGAGCAGTGGTGTGAGGAGCGTGAGCTTCACCTGGGCCCGACCGATATATACTGTCAGAACAATACCTTATCCTTACCTTACTAAGAAATCCTTATCAGGAGGACGTAAACAATGAAAAAGACGGTAAAAGAAGAAAACGAAAAGCTGTTATATTCCTATCATATCCAGCTCATTAACGCCTATGATACGAAGCGTAACTGTCCTCTCTCCAAAATGGAGTTCAGAGGAGATACCGTTGTTACCGATATAGAGTCACCAACGATTTACGACTACGTTGATTTCCCGTCAGGCTTCGGAGATATTCTCTTCGAGCAGGAGATCGATGACAGCGTAAAGAGCAAGGCGCTTCTTGCCATAGGTGCAAACGACAGCGCACATGATGAGGAGAGGGTGGATTTCGGTCACCTTCTGATTGCTCTCAGCCGAACACTTCCACTTGTGGATATGGTGGTAAAGCGTATCTGCGATATGAACATCGGTGTTGGCGTTACCGGCGAGGATAATGCGATCCATTCGATGCGTGAGGCGCTTATCTGGCTGAACGTGAAATCCAACGACTCCCGTGAGCTTGCCTTCCGTGACGTAGAGAGCCTTAAGAGGTTTCTTAAGTATCAGGTTATCAGAATGAAGAGCATGACCGGTAAGCCCTCTACTCCGTATAATATTGCGAAGGCGTACAGAGAGGTTATCGAGCATCTGGACCGTCTGGGTGAGAAGAATAAGATTTTCCTTCTCCGTAAGTATAAATATGAGCTTGTCGCACCCTTCATCGAGGATATGTTCTCGGTATTCGAGCTTCTCTATGCCTACTACGGATATATGAGGCTGTCCGATAAGAAGCTGTTTGAGAGCCAGAACGCAGGTCACGATTGGGCGCAGGATTACAAGAAGATATATAACCTTGCCATAACCGTTCAGAACGGTATATTCCGTCGCTTTGTCTCCTCTGCGAAGATAGGCGATCTGAACATTCCTCACGGCGCATACGTTTATTCCGACTTTATGTCTACCACAATGTCGGATTCCAACCTTATAAATTCAGACTTCAACTTCACCGACTTCTCCGACTCGGTGTTCAAGGACTGTGATATTTCGGCATCCGACCTTTCCTTCTGTAAGGCAAACGGCTCGGATTTCTCAAGATCAAATCTTAATGCCTGCAACCTTTCGGGCTCGGATTTCTCAAACGCAACTCTTAACGAGGTGCAGATGCTTAACGTTCTTTTCAGAGACCCCTCGCTTGATTACATATCCCGTGACAACGAGGTTCTTATGAAAAAGAGGCTGGATAAGACCAGGAGATTTGCCGAGACCCGTGAGGACGTAACCTCAAGACTTGGCAGAAGCAGTGGCAGCATTGCGCTTGAGCTTGGAAACAGCTTCTTCTACAACCTGGGTAAGAAGGGTAGGGCAGAAGGACTTGACGAGTGGAAATATACCACCGTCGGAGAGGATAAAACCATAAAGGTTCATCTTGCGATGGACGATGCCTGCAAGCTTTACAGAGAAAAGACCAAGGGCACCTTCGAGCGACTTAATTCGGAGGTTATCACCACCGATGCACTCGACGAGCTGCAGGGCTTCTTTAACAGCGAGACCCTTCCCGAGCAGAGAGCCAGAGAGACCGAGCTTTACTTTATCCCCGTATCCTCAAAATTTGAGGATACCACAATGATTCGCGCGTTGCTGCCTCACGCCGACCTGTCTCACGTTTGTATGAGATCGGCTACCATAAACGAGGCTGATATAAACGACGCAAGATGCTATTATACCGACTTTACCAACGCGGCTATGATAGGAACCAACTTCTCGGGCGCACAGTTCTACAGGGCGAGTCTCGGTGGCTCGAATCTTTCGAAGGCTAACCTTATAAACTCTGCTCTTATCGACTGCTCGCTTAAGGGGGCTTCCTTTAACAGAGCCTTGCTTCTTAACGCAGCGATAGTAAACAATAATATCGATGCTCCCTATATCAGCAGAATGCTTACCAACAGCGACGTTTCGCCTGTTGAAACCCTCAGGGATGAGGAGATTGTTATCGGTCTCGATATGTCGCTTAACGACTGTAACTTCAACAACGTGGTGGGCAGTGGAATTATCGTGTCGGGAATGAATGCCGACCAGTCCACCTGGATTGAGGCAGAGATAAGACGTGCAATTTTCTTCAACACTATTGCAAGATGGACCCAGTTCGACCGTGCAGATATGTCCTATTCGCTTCTGATCGGCGTATCCTTCCACCAGGCGTCTCTCTCGGAGGCACAGTTCTCCAACACCAGATTCTACGCCTGCGATATGAGTGGTGTGCGTCTGCACCGTGCTAATCTTATCTCGGCACGACTCGACAAGGTTGTTTTCCAGAATGCAGATATGAGCAGGAGCAACCTTTCCAGAACCGTATTCAAGAACTGTGCCTTCAGTGACGTAAACTTCTCTGAGGTAAACGTTTCCGACGCAGTCTTTGAGAACGTTATTTTCGAGAACGTTAAGTTCTCCAGCTGTATAGGTCTTGCTACTGCTAAATTCAAGCATTGCTTCTTCGCCGACAACTGCTATAAGCTTGATTTCCAGTCGGGCGCAGACGGCAAGCAGGATAAGAGCTTTATGTCTATTCCTCACAGTACGGGACGTATCAAGTTCTTTAAGGATGAGGTACAGGATTACTCAGCCTTCGGCGAGCATCAGTACACCTCGCTCAGCTGGTACTTATCGGATGATAATAACGAGTCGGACGAGGCAGCCGACACTAACAATACTTAAGGAGATTATCAATGTCAGAACAGATATTTTTGAGCCATCGCAGAAGTGACGGATGGTATACTGCCAGACTTTTGAAATTCTATATGAAGGAATGCGGTCTTGTTGCCTTCGTTGATAATCAGATAGAGCGTTCAGCCGAATTTGATATCGAGATTCAGAAGAAGATAATGCATTGCGACGACTTTATCCTCCTGCTTACCAAGAACGTGGTTGAGCGTGTCAGCACCTCCAAATCAACCTCGCCTATAGATTACGTTTTTGAGGAAATGCTGGTTGCCTATGAGGCGATGAAGGCTGCTACCCCCGACGGTAAGGCTCCGAAGCTGCATATCTTTTCCGAGAGCAGAGATATAACGACCAGGTTTACCGAGCTTAAGCTGCCGAAGCATTATTCCAGGTATAAGGATGCCTATGCCTACTTCAGAAAGCTTACCGTCAGAGATATCGACATTAACTTTGAGGGCGTTGGCGATGAGAAGATTATCAGTGATATAAAGAACCTTATTCCACATCTCCAGTCTAATCCTCGCCGTGCGATAAACAGGCAGATTCTGCCCAGTGGCTACGGTGCTAAGGCTGATAAGAAGGAATATGCCCGCCTTGATTCCCAGTCTAAAATATCCTATAAGTATGACGAGCCTATAATGAACGTCATAGAGGACAGGCTTATGGCCAGGGAGGGCTTTGAGGGCAAGAAAATACACGTTCTCGACGTGGGCTGTGCAAACGGCAGCACAGGCTACAGATATTTCTGTGACGACGCAGTCTACGGTCAGATCCTCGGTATAGACTGTCAGGCAGTCCCTATTGCAGAGGCATGTAAGACTAAGCGTGAGAAGGGATATCAGCGCTTCCACTATATGCAGCTTGACGTTACCGACCCGGATTTTAATGACAAGCTTGATGCCTTCAGATCCGAGCATCTGGGTAATGATATGTTTGATATAGTGTTCTGCTATCAGGTGCTTCAGCATATTCCCAGCAGCAAGAGAAAGGCTGTTGTGGATTCGCTTGTTGAGAATCTCAGCGAAGGTGGCTGCCTTGTTATCAGGGGCTCGGATGACGGTACCAAGATGTTCTATCATTCTGTGGCGCAGGAGGAGGATCACAATCTTATCTCGGATATAGTAGAGCTTACCACCTCTCTTCCCAGAATGGCAGACAGATACTATGGCAGAAAGATCTATTCGGATCTTAAGAATGCCGATCTCAGCGACATCACGGTACAGCCCATTACCTGTTCCACCAGTGGCGATGGCGTTTCGGAGACCGAGATAAACAGTGCCTTCAAGATCAGCTTCGGCTGGCGCAGCGATGCATTCAAGCCCGATAAGAACGATAGTATCGAGGTGCAGAATGATATGAAAAAGAAGGAAGACAGAATGAATAAGATGGTTCTACGTCTTAAGGGCTGCGTTACCAGTGGATGGTATATGGAGACCGACTTCCTGGGCTACGGCTTTAAGAAAAGCGACAATTTTTAAGTGAAACGGATTACGGATAAATGATAAACGAGAATATAAAGGGCAATAATTCCTACGGCCATCTCTATTGGGTGGGATCAAGATATTCAGACTGTCAGTATTTTGACAGACTCCTTACCGGCTCGATCTGCCTGTACGGTGAGACTAATGGGAATAATATTGCCATAAATGATGAGCTTGGTGCTCGCTTTGACAACAACTTCATTGCAAAAAAGGTAAATGAATATATAAAGGCGAGACTTTTTGAAATCTCGGCTGCCGATCCCGAGGCGCGCTTCTTCTTCTACAACCCGGGCTGGAAGTATGATATCGGAGGCCTTGACCCTATTGCAGACAGACTTATCGGCGTGAATGACGAGAGCTTTTATAAGACCTATGGCAGCAAGGTGAAAACCAGAGAAAAGATACAGGGCACCGTTTCTGTTCTTGATGCCGTGGTGCTTAAGCGTGAGGACTGTACACCTGATAAAATTCACTCGCTTCTCGGTGAAAGCGAAAACGGCTATATCATTCAGTCCGACTCGGCATCGGGTGGACTCGGTACGCTGATTTTTGACGGTGATGAGGAGGCTGTAAAGGGCCTTGCAGACGGTGAATATATCGTATCTGAATACCATAAAAACAATATTCCGGTAAACTATCACGCCGTTATTTATGACGGTGAGATTATCGTTCTCCCCGGCTCTATACAGCTCTTCCGTGAGGAAAACGGCCATCTTATCTATAAGGGGGCAGATTATATCTCCTATAAGACGGTGGATAAGTCGAAGCGTGAGCAGCTTATCGGTGACGTGCGTAAGGTTGCTGCTATTCTTCAGGCAGAGGGCTACCGTGGCGTTATCGGAATTGACGCAATGATATACGGTGACAGAGCCGATATTATTGAGATCAATCTGCGTCACCAGGGCTCTACTGCTCCACTTAATATGGGACTTGAAAAGCAGGGCTATAAGACGGTGCAGCAGCTTGCGCTTGACGCCTGCCTCGGTATTGCTCCTACAGAGCAGGATCTCTCTATATCCGACGAGCTTGTGATCCCGTTCTCCAGCTACTCCTACACCGGTGTTTATCCCGAGCCACATGCCGATCTGGTTCTTTCGCGTGCTCACCGTGAGCTGAAGGTTGCGCGTATTGACACCGACGGATATAAGGTTGGCGACAGGGTTGATAGAGACGTGCATAAGTTCAGACTTTGCTTTAAGTCGAATATCTCTGCCCTTAACAGTGAGGGTGGCGTATGGCTTCACCAGAACGTTGTAGAGCCATCTGCAAGAATTTACGACGGTGTAATAGCCGGCGATCCCCTTGCTATAAAGATTACTCTTATGACCGAGGGTGTGTACGTTGACAGGGAAACAAAGCTTCGCCTGGCAGAGCACGGTGGTATCAGAGAGGGAAATAATAACGCAGTTGATATTTACTTCAGAGGTATGATTATTAACGCACCCTGCGACGTTGATTTCAACAGCTTTGCTCCCTATTCCATTCGCATCAATAAGGAAGGTACGGCAGAGCTTTATTACTATGATTCATATATTGACGTAATCGGTCTCTATCCTCTCGATCCCCTCTCGGGCAAGAGGACAAGAAGTGGCAGATATTATGCAGACATTGCATATCTCTCCACCGACAGACTCCGTGTTCATATGACCAATAAGTGCATTTACAAGAAGCTTGGCAGATCCTGCCGTTTCTGTAATATCAATACCGAGGATACCGGCAACGTTATTCCGATGGAGGATATTATCGAGGTGGTGGAGGATTACCTTGCAAACGCACCCGAGCTTAAGCACTTCCTCGTAGGTGGCCAGTCGGCTGAGGAGCACGCAGAGAAATCGCGCGTGGTTGATATAATCAAGGCTATAAGAGAGCGCACCGACAAGAATATCTACGTTATGAGCCTGCCCTTCTCGCTGGCTACGGTTGACGAGATGAGGGATGCCGGAATGACCGAGCTTGCTTGTAATATGGAGGTTTACGATAACGCGCTTGCCAGGGAGTATATGCCGGGCAAGGGAAATATCGACCGTGCTTATTACCTTAAGGTTCTTTCCCACGCCTCGAAGATGTATGACAGGCACAGTGGTGTTGTCAGAAGTGCTCTGATACTCGGACTCGAGCCCCACGCATCCTTTATCGAGGGTGTGAAGGCTATGCTGGCAATCGACGTTCAGCCCATCATCTCGGTGTTCAGACCTCTTCCCTGTACCGATCTTGAGTCTTTGATGATGCCCCCCGTGGATTACATCTACGATACCTTCGTGGAGGCAGAAACTCTTTGCAGAAGGGCTAATCTCTCGCTTGGTCCTGCCTGCATCAACTGTCAGAATAACACACTGAGCCTTCCCGATGAAATCGCAAAAACCTATGTTAAAGACTAAAAATGTAAATTAATATTTACAATATATCTGATTTTTGAATATAAACCAACAAAAAAGGCAGGGGTAAATAATCCTCTGCCTTTAGTTATTAGTGAAAAACCCAAGTTTTTCTTTTAGTGATGTTTTTGCTAACGCAAAAGTGATGTTATGCTACGCATAATGATGTTGCTCGCAAATGCTCGCAGTGATGTGATGTTTGCCCACTGTGCCGAAGGCACAACATCATTCACGCAGTGAACATCATTGACAAAGTCAACATCACTTGCCCTGGGGGGCAAACATCATTTAGCGTGAATACTCCGTTAAGAGTATCACGCTAAGGTCTTGTTTTTTGTTTCGACGTGGCTTCGCTTTGTTTTTTTCCTATTTCCTTACCCACCTTTATAAGCAGGAATATGCCGAGGATAGCAGCAAGAATATTAACACCCACAAAGTTTACCCAGATGCCGTCAAGCCCGAAGCTCCACAGCGCGCCAAGCAGAATTACAGGGAAAACGAATGCCGTTCCCACCGACATAAGTGTGGCGAGAGCAGGCTTTTCAATAGCGCTGAGGAAGCTCTGGGTCGTAACCCCGAACCACCTGAACAGATATGCAAAGCAGAACAGCCTTATTGCGCGAGTGGATTCGGCAAGCAGCAACGCATCCTCTGCCTTGGCAAACATGGCTGCAATCGTACCGGGGAAGAAGAACAGTATGGAGGTGGATACCAGACCGATAACGGAAGTACCTATATAGGCGCATTTCACGATAGACTTAACTCTGCCATAGTTTTCTGCACCCCAGTTATAGCCTATTGAGGGAGCGAGCGAATCGCTTATACCGTAGAGCAGTGGCCAGCACAGATCGCTTGAGTACATAAGCACTGCATAAACTGCCACGGCTGTAGTTCCACCGTTCTCACCGAATGCCTTGACACCAAGCGTCATAAGCGAAATATTGATCAGTATGGAGGTTATACGTCCCGACACGTTGTTAAGGAACACGGGAGAGCCGCAGGCAGCAATTTGCCTGAACATACCGAGATTGAAACTTGGCTTTGTAAACTGCAGCAGCGTCTTTTTTCTGATAAAGGGTATAAGCGCCACGAAGGAGCAGAGGCACATCGAGATTGAGGTCGCCAGCGCCGAGCCTACAACGTCCATTTCAAAAACGATAAGGAACAGCGTAAGCAGTCCGATGGTTAAGAAGTTTGAGCCTACGTTAATCGCCATGCTGGTCTTTACGTATCCACTGATACGAAGGTAGTTGTCCATTGCAAAGAATATGGTGGACAGTGGACTGCACAGCGCAACGGTGCGCAGATATCTTACCGAGGTGTCAAGCAGGGCATCGTTTGCACCCATCATAGCGCAGAGTGGCTTTGCAGCAAAGAACATCACGCTGCCCATAATCACCGAGGTGATAAAAATCATTACTATCGAGCAGGAGAAAACGTTGTTTGCAGTTTTATATTCCTTCTTGCCGAGCGCCACAGAGATCGGCACCGATGCGCCAACTCCGATAAGGTCGGCGAGCGAGAAGTTTATCATAACGAGAGGCATGGCAATATTGATGGCTGCAAAAGCCCCCTCTCCAAGCTTTTGGCCGATAAAAATACCCTCCACGATAGAGTATATCGACATAGCGAACATACTTATCATGCCGGGCAGAGCTACGATGAAAAACAGTCTCCAGGGGGACATCGTAGCATACATTTGTTCTGTGTCACGTTTCATTTTATGTCTCCATTAAATAATCCATATTAGTATAACACAGCTTTTATATTAAGTCAATAGATAAAAGTTCTTACAGATAATTGATTTATTAATATATTTAAGATATAATGTAATCAGATAACAGCAGCTACCTGAAGCAGATAATTGGCGAAACAAACTTCGAAGGAGAGGTATTATGGCAAAATATAAAATAGACAGAGAGCTTTTCCCCTTTTCTCATTTTACCCCACCAATAAGCGAGGGCTTTTTAAAGCTTGCAGTACCACATATGAAGGTGCCGAAATATATATTTAAGGATAAGGAGCTGTCTGTCAGCCGTCACGAGATCGAAAGCTATGACGGTGAGGGGGTGGAATGCTTTCTGATGTCGCCAAAAGCGATAGGAGATAACTCTCCCTGCCTCATATACATTCACGGTGGTGGTTTTGTGCTGGCAGCAGCAGACTATCACTACAGGAACGCTATAAGATATGCTAAGGAGGTTGGCTGTAAGGTGGTGTTCGTAAATTACCGTCTCGCTCCGAAGCACCCACACCCCGTTTTCTTTGAGGATTGCTACGCAGTGGCAGCCTGGGTGTATGACAATGCCGACTCTCTGGGTATAGACCCCTCACGCGTCGGTATCGGTGGTGACAGTGCAGGCGCAACCCTCTCGGTCGGTGTCTGCATGATGGCGAGAGATCGCAGCCACCCGATGCGCTTCGCCTTCCAGATGTTGCCGTACCCATTCCTCGATGCTCGCAATAACAGCGAGTCCTGTAAGAAGTTTACCGATACGCCGATGTGGAATTCCACGCTGTCAAGCCGTATCTCACCGATGACAAGGGTGGACACGGGACGTCCCGATTACCTGTATTTTTCTCCGGTAGAGGCAGAAAGCTTCGATGATATGCCACCTGCATATATAGAAACAGCCGAGTTTGACTGTCTCCACGACGACGGCATTCTGTATGCAAAAAAGCTAAGCGAGGCAGGCGTTCGGGTCACGCTCAACGAGACCAAGGGCACTATGCACGGCTTCGACATTATGCAGAGGGCAACTGTCACAAGGGAGGCACTTGCGAAAAGAATTGAGTTTATGAGAGCTGTTTTCGCATCTGAGGGATAGGGGCAACAACAGGTTGCTTGCAGGCTGTGGCAAGCTATGGTAAAATATAACCACAGAACACATAGAGGTGAAAATATGGAAACGAAAGATATTATCTACAAATTAAGAATAAAAAAAGGACTTTCGCAGGAGGAGCTTGCGAAAAGGATATTTGTAACCAGGCAGGCCGTTTCGCGCTGGGAGAACGGCGAAACCGTACCGAACACCGAAACGCTTAAGCTGCTGTCTAAGGAGTTTGGCGTTTCAATCAACACACTTCTCGGCTCGCCCCGTCAGCTTGTCTGCCAATGCTGTGGTATGCCACTTGAGGACAGCAACATAAGCAAAGAGACCGACGGCTTTTTCAACGAGGAATACTGTATGTGGTGCTATGCCGACGGAGAATATACCCTTGATATTTGGAAGCGATATGCCGAAATCGGTGGAAAAGAAAAGCTTGAAGAATTCAAAATGCAGTTGATTCACGAATTCAATACGCTTTTACATATCGAAGGATTGCCTAAGGTGGAGAATTTAAACGTGCTGTCGGGTGAATTCATCAATATGGAATATACTTTACCTAACGGAGAAAAAGTAAAATTTCTTGACGATAAGCAGACCTATCTCGGCAGTCAGCTCGAAAGCGAGCTTGATGGCAACCGTTGCTTCGGCATTGCAGGTAATATGGATTTCCTTCTCGTCTGTACATATGAAGAAAACGGCGAAAACCCCGAGCTTGTGATATATAAGAAAAGATAAGAAATCGCTGAGGAATCTTACGAAACCTCAGCGACTTTTACGTTTATCTTACAACCGAAGAATGACTATAGATATAGAATTCCTCTTGGCTCGGCATCCACTTTTTTTCTTTTTTTGGGAAGGTGGCGTCGAAGGCTTCTACAGCGTCGGCATTCTCACAGCAATCTGCAGCAGTGGAAGGAATGTATATCCAGCTCTTGTTACCAAGAGCCCCCTCCTTAAGCTCGCAAACGAGGAGTGCAGTCGGGAAGTTTCCCTCTGCGATATAGCTGACGTTCTTCTTTTTGCAGCTCACAAAGCCACGGCTGACATAGTTTGCAGGATTACCGAAGTTGATGTTTACGTCATAGCCCATATTGCGAGCTACCTCAAAGGAATGCTCGATAAGCATTTTTCCCAGCTTTTGCCTCTGGTATTCGGGAGCAACGCAAAGTGGTCCGAAGGATAGTATCTCCTTGCGATCACCCATCTCATCTTCAAGCCACGCCTTCGTGTACATAATATTGCCAATAATTCTGCCATCA
>JAFTON010000050.1 GCA_017463765.1 Clostridia bacterium
CACGAGCTTTAAGCACGGAAATCGTTGGGTACTGAACTACGACGAGGTTATTGAAGCTCTGCGCGAGTATGTCAAAACCTATTCAGGACACCCGATAGCAAGGCAAAACAAAAGAAAAAAGCCCACTAAATAGTGGGCTGGCGCGCCTAAGACGATTCGAACGTCCGACACCCAACTTAGGAGGTTGGTGCTCTATCCTGCTGAGCTATAGGCGCATAATGAAAGTTATTTAACGATATGAAAGTTGCAAAAATAATACCAAAAACTATACCAATTTTGATTTTATTGCAAGAAAAACACAAAATATGGTGCGAAATCGGTCAAAAAACACTATATTTAGTGGTTTTGGGCGGATATGCCTACACCTTAGGAGGGGTTTATTATATCCATTTAACTATGCAGGCGTATTGACTATTGTGTGAAGATGTGAATTTGTACACATTTAACTCACGCGTTATATATTTTACCATAACCTTTCAGATTTTGCAATAGGTTTTTCGCATTTTGTCTTGTTTGTTGGATTTTTTATTATTTAGTGTAAGAACATACATAGTTTCATGGTACAGCCATATTCTTATAAAAATATTTATGTATAGATCGTTAGCCTTATAACGCGCCGTAAAAATCTTAATTTAAACATTAATATATACCTATGATTAGTCACTTTTTGCTTGAAAATATAAAAATATGTAAATAATAGTTTGCTTAACAAGCAAATAAATATCATTTATTAATCAAAACCCATTAGCGCTTCTTAAAAAAATAAGTTATTCTTTTGCGCAAAAATGCCAAGCGAAATGATATCGCTTGGCATTAGCTATTTGAAAGCTTAGTCTTTCAGTTGCTTTTAGAACTAATATCCGAAGGGGCAATCCCTATGATATTTACATATGAACGATAGAATGTAGAGTAATCGTCAAAGCCTAAATCCTTTGCAACCTTATAAGGTTTAGCGCCATTTTCAATCATTTTGTGCGCCATCAGTATTTTTTTCGTACGTACGTACTGTATAATTGGCGTTTTCATATAAAGCTTAAAGGAGTTGCTTATGTATGATTTTGAGAAATTGGTCGCTTTGCTCAGGGAATCCAGGGTTATCCTTTTATCCAGATTTTCGTTTATATACTCAAGCAAGAGCTTTATGACCTCGGGAGCCTCTTTATGTGCAGGACGCGATGATCCGTGGTAGAGTTCTACCAATAGTTTGACAAGCTCACATACGTGTAAAGAATAAAGCTCCTCGTTGCTATAGGAATGATTAACTTTATCAAGTTTTTCAAATAGATCGATATAGTGTTGAGAATTTCCTAAAAAACTGGAGCAGGAATCTCTGATCTCCTTTATATATGAAGGAACGTGGGCATCGGGAAACTTCAGAACGTATCGTTCATATTCTGACGAGACGTCAACTGTTGCAAAATGGTACTTGCCACTGGGAATGAAAATAATATCACCCGGTTCAAGATTTTTTGATTCTGCCTCTACAGTATATAAAACGTTTCCTTTTACAAAATAGAGTAATTCATTAAAAGGGTGGATATGCTTGCCGAAAACCTCACTTGATTTTCCTACCTCGTCAAGCTTATGCTTGAAATCAATATCCTTGTAAACAAAATATAACATATACTCACCATAAAAAATAAAACAAATTGCAAAAAAACGATTGATTATCACCATTATAACAAAGGAAAAATAAAAAAGCAAGCATGAAAGTTGCCAAGTAGAAAAAATGCAATGAAAATGTATAAAAATTGCAATAGATTTTCTGCATTAATTATGATATAATGGTGATAAGCTACAAAAAAATCTCTTTTTTACCTATAAAAATGTGCAATGTGATATAAGCTTATCTTTGCCCGAAATGACATTTTCTTTAGTATATATTAAGCGATTTTTCTGTTGCCTATTGATTTAAATCATGTACTAATGTATAATATATACAAAAGTATTATAATTAACTATTATACATACAAAATATATAAAGGAGGAGTATAAGCATGAGAGGTTTATTATACGCATTGCTTGTATGCTTAATTGCAATCGTGATGATCCTACCGATAGGTATAGGCGCTCTGGTTGGCATTAACGAGTCTAATCAGGACGTTACCGGAGATTCATCACAGAATGAGGAGGTTGATCTTGAGTTATCCCTCTCCGAGACTGAGGTTGTGTTCAACATCGGTGCATCAAGGACTCTTGTTGCAAATATTGCGATAGAGTCTGATTCCTACATATTCCAGTGGGATTCTGCCGATAAGGACGTTGCTTCGGTAAAGAAGGATGCTACATCTCAGAATTCCTGTGTTATCACCGGACTTTCTGATGGCGAGACAACCGTAACAGTCAGCATAATCGACAAAAGTCAGTTTAAGATAGTAGACAGTATTAGTTGTAAGGTAACGGTAATCGACAGTTCTATTTCCTTCAGTGAGGATGAGGTTGTTATTTCTCTCGACGAGGGTAATACTGCGACGGTTACTGCAACTGCACCCGACGGCGGCGATATCATATGGTCCAGCGAGGACGAGAGTATTGCAACCGTAAGTGGTGGTGTAATTACTGCACATAAGGCAGGACAGGTTTATATCGTAGCTAAGAGTGGCAATATTGAGGGTAAGATACTCGTTAAGATTTACAACAGTCTCTTTACTCTTGAAGAGGTTAAGCTTGTCGGTGTGGGCTCTTCTGAGCAGATAGCTGTGAACGGTCAGATAGGCGAAGGCGCAATCTGGACATCCTCCGATGACGGAATTGCTACCGTTGATGCAAACGGTGTCGTTACAGGCATTAAGACAGGTATGGTTACGGTTAAGGCAACCTCTGAGTCGGACGGCCTCACTTCGAGCTGTGTTGTAATCGTTAAGGCAGGAAATGAGGAAGCGGCTGAGATGGTATCCGGCAAGAAGGCTACTGCAGCAAGCAACCCCGGTATCTGGTACTATCTCTGTGAATCAAAGAATGTTGAGGTTGGCTCTATTCCTACTCTTGATAACGGTGTAATCCACATTGATATCACTGCAATAGGAACCAGTGGTGCAAACTTCTTCTACTTAAGATATCAGCCCGACGACGTTGGTGACGTTATTTATAAAAACACTACCTACATTTACTCGAGCGTTGATAACGCACTTATTCAGATAAACGGTAAGGATCACTATCTTAAGATGGGACTTAACCGTATCGAGCTTGACTACACCTCATCTGCTCCTAAGGACGGTAACCCCTACCAGTTCAAATGGAAGGCTATGGGAGAATTCTATATTATTCCAATGTTCGAAGAAATAAGCAGAATTGAGAAGATGACTCTTTCTTCTGACTTTATGACCCTTAATACAGGAAGCAATAAGACCTTTACTCTTACTGCAACCGTTCCCGGACAGGAAAATCCCGTAATCGAGTGGGTATCCTCCAATACAAGCGTTGCTACCGTTGTTGACGGAGTTGTAACTGCAGTGGGTGAGGGAAGCTCTATGATTACTGCAGTATGTGGCAATCTTTCTGCAACATGTCTTGTAACCGTTGAGGGTGAGACTCCCATCGAGGGCGAGGAGCTTTCGTCGGGTAATAAGTCTGCTACAATCGCCTCACCCGGAAATTGGTTCTATCTTGCAGACGGAAAGTCCAAGACTTACTATACGCCTATATTGGATAAGGACGGAAATATCCACCTTTCTATCGAGAGTATTGACGAGGCTGGCAAAAAGTATGTTTACCTGAGATATCAGCCCGAGACCGAGGCAACCTATAACGTAAAGATTACAATAGAGTTTGCCGGAGCAGAGGGCTCTATCGTGGATATATCCGGTGGTAACGTCGGTGCAACACCTACCACGCTTAAGAACGGAAGCAATACTATCGAGTTCAGCTTTACAAGCAACGGTTCCACCCCCTTCCAGTGTAAGTTCTATTCGGTAGGTAACTACGTTGTAAACGTAACGATCACCGAGGCATAAGGAGAATTATATGAGATTGTTTAATTTTGAATTTTTCAAGCGCACGGGATTTTACGTGTCCTTAGCGTCGATAGTCAGCCTTGTTGCTGCTGCATTGACCTATACTCTTGGATTTACCGATGCGCTTCTTGAGTACAATTCGTCGAACGTTATGTCAATTGCACTCATCGGAATAGTCGCTTTCTTCGTTCTGCTCGTTTTAGAGCCCACGTCGAACTATGCACCTCTTGTGCTTTGGCTGTTCTCATTCGCAAGCCTGCTTGCATACGTTTCCAACATTTATATGTACTTCACAGGTGTATTTTATAACGGTGTAAGCCTTGAGGCATTCAAGCTTATAGATTCCACCGTTCTTATCAGTACTGCGCTGTTCGTTGTTTCCTTCGTGGCTGCGAACGTTGCTATGTATCTCAGACATTCTGCTGAAGAAGAGGAGGAATAATCATGAAAAAGTTTAATTTAATCAGCAAGATATTCCTTAACATCTTCGTTATCATCTTCGGCATTACCACCGTGGGCAGCGAGATCGCTCTTGCAAACGCAGGTGCAATCACTGCATTCCTCGGTCAATCAACACAGCAGATTATTAATGATGGCTCAAGCGAGGCGATAATCAAGAATTTCTCTGACTTCTCAAGCATCGCTGAACTTAAGGAAAACGCAAATAAGGTTACCTCCGAGGTTACCGAGGAGGGCGCAGTTCTTCTTAAGAATGATAACGGCGCACTTCCTCTCTCCGACGGTGCTAAGGTAAGCCTGTTCAGCTCCAGCTCGGTTAACTATATTTATTCGGGTGGTGGTTCTTCCTTCGCAAAGAAGAGTGACTTTATCACCCTTAAGGCAGGACTTGAGAGTGCAAACCTTAAGGTAAACGAGGCTCTTTGGAATTGGTACAGCGAGAATGATAGCTATTTTGGCGATCACGTAAGTAACACCAGTTCGGATAAGGCATCCTATACAATCAATGATGCAGATTGGTCCGAGATTACTACAGATGCTAAGTCGGACGAGGCAGAGGCTGCGATCTTTGTTCTCTCCAGATATGGCACCGAGGCTACCGATCTTAAGTTTACCGGTGGTTCTGCAACCGATTACAGCCACGGTAATTACCTTGAGCTTTCTCCTAATGAGATTGACGTTCTTACTAACCTTAAGGCACTTAAGGACAGTGGCAAGATTAAGAAGATTATCGTTCTTCTCAACTCTGTAAACCAGGTTGAGTGCGATTATATCAATGACCCCGCATATGGCATCGATGCAGTTCTCTGGGTTGGTGTAGGTGGCACTGCAGGCACACTCGGTATTGGTAAGATTCTCTCTGGTGAGGTTTCTCCCTCGGGTAGACTTACCGACACCTATTGGACCAGCCATCACTATAACCCCGTATATTCTAACTTCGGCAGCTATGACAATACAGGCGAGGTTATCAGCTCGGCAAACGGTGGTAAGTCCAACAGATACGTAGTATACCAAGAAGGTATTTACAACGGCTACCGTTACACCGAGACAAGATATGAGGACGTAGTTCTCGGCAGCGATAACGTAGGCGAGTTCAATTACTCCGACGTTGTTTCTTATCCCTTCGGATACGGTCTCTCTTATACAAGCTTTGAGTATTCAGGCTTCAACGTTGTTGAAAACAAGGAGGCAGATGCCTACTTTGTTGGCGTGACCGTTACAAACAAGGGCTCGGTAGCAGGCAAGGAGAGCGTACAGGTTTACCTTCAGCAGCCCTATATCAAGGGTGGTGTTGAGAAGGCAGCAGTTGAGCTTGTCGGATACGGTAAAACCAAGCTTCTTCAGCCCGGCGAGTCTGAGACAATCGTTATCGAGGTTGACGGCAGATGGTTCGCATCCTATGACGCTTACGGAGCAAAGACCTATGTTCTCGACGCAGGTAACTACTACCTCACCGTTGCAACAGATGCTCACAATGCAGTAAATAATATTCTTAAGCATAAGAATTCCGAGGGTACTACCGTGTACTCCGATAAGATAGTCGGAGAGGGTGATGCTTCTCTTGTTTGGAAAACTACGAAGGAAGAGGACAAGACTACCTATTCCGTAAGCAAGGTTACGGGCAATGCCATTACAAATCAGTTCGATAACGCAGACCTTAATCTCTATGAGGCTGCTAACAGTGTAAATTCGGTTACCTACGTTTCGAGAAACAATTGGAACGGTACCGTTAAGCTCGGTATGACCGAGAGCCATGCACTTCTTAACAATCAGGTAATCGTTACGGCGACTCCCGAGATGGTTTACGACGGCAAGAAGGGCTCTGAGAAGATTCAGCCCGATGATATCGCATATCCCACCTACGGCGTGGATAACGGTATGACACTTGCCTCTCTTATCACTATCGTTGACGGCATTCCTCAGCACGTTTCCTATGATGATGAAAGATGGGAGTCTCTCCTTGATCAGCTTACATGGGAAGAAACCGTTATGCTTCTTTCAAACGGTCTTCGTAAGACATTCGGTATCGACTCGGTAGGTAAGCCCGCAACAATCGACGGTAACGGCGCGCTCGGTCCCGTTGGTGGAACTAACTACGCATACAGCGATAACGAAAATACAGCAACAAACAGATTTGCATTCCTTTATGGCGATCCCGATATGGATTCCTCTCCCGTTCAGTATCCCTGCGCTTCTCTTGTAGCAGCTACCATGAACGATTCGCTTGCCTATAAGCTTGGTAAGATGATTGGCGAGGATTGTCTCTGGGCAGGTTACTCGGGCCTTTACGGTCTCGGCTGTAACATTCACCGCGGAACCTATAACGGACGTGCTTTCGAATACTATAGCGAAGATCCCATTCTTTCGGGTTATATCACTGCATCTCAGGTTTCGGGCATTCGTTCCGAGGGCGTGTATGTTTATATGAAGCACGCTATCCTTAACGAGCAGGAGAAAAACCGTGAGGGTGTTAACACCTGGGCAAACGAGCAGACCATAAGACAGATCTACGCAAGACCCTTCCAGATCGCAATCGAAGAGGGTGGAGCAGAGAACCTTATGACCGGCTTTAACAGAATAGGTGTACAGTGGACCAGCCAGCACGGATTTATCAACAATGTGTTCAGAGATGAGTTCGGTATGCAGGGCTTTGCAGTTTCTGACTACTGGCAGGGTGGATATATGGATCTTGTAGGTGGTATCCTCGGTGGCTGCGCGCTTCCCGACGGTGATACTGCTAACAGCGCTGATAAATCTGCTCTCAATAAGTACAGCGAGGGCTACGGTGAACTTGCTTGGGCTATGAGAGAGGAAGCGCACAGAATCCTCTACGTTGTGGTAAACTCTGTTGCTATGAACGGCTACAGCGCATCTACAAGATTTGTTACCATCACTCCCACTTGGGTAAATCTTCTTAACGGAGTCAAGTCGGGTGTTACAGTTTCCTTCTGCATGGCTGCAGCGCTCTACGTTGTAACTTCTATTATTTACGAAATCAAAAAAAGAGCTTAAGAGGTACGAGAATGAATAAGCAAATACTGAAAATCATTTCTCTCTGCCTTCTTATCTGTATTACTCTCGGCAATTTGGCATCCTGCTTCCTCGGTGGTGATAATCCTCCCGAGCCCGACAGTGGTTCTACCGATACGGGCAATGACGGGGGTACCGGTAACGGAACCGAGGATAAGCCCACTCCTCCGGTAGGAGACAGTGATGGTAAGGAAGAGGAGGAAAAATACAGCGAAAAGGGTATTTTCTTCTCCTCCTCTGCCGAGGACGGTGGTGACGGCAGTCTTGAAAAGCCCTATAATTCTCTTGACGTTGTCTCCACTCTTCAGCTTGAAGCAGGCGCACACATCTACATTGAAAGAGGCAGTGAATTCTATGGCAGCCTGGCAATCTCCAATGCTCACGGCACTGTTGATGAGCCTATCGTAGTAACTGCTTACGGCAAGGGCTCTGATCCCTCTATTGACGGTAATAATCTCAATGGCAGTGGTATCCTCCATATTGCAAACTGCAGCAACCTTCTGGTTGAGGAGCTTGAGCTCTTTGATTCTGCTAAAATTGAGGGTGACCGTCGTGGCGTGCTTATCACCTGTGACAACAATCTTGGCACCGAAGAGATAGTTACCTATAAGAATATCACTCTTAAAAATCTATATATTCACGATATCAACGGCTTCCGCGATGCCGAGAACAGTGGTATGGCTATGACCTCCAAAATTACCGGTGGTATTCACCTCTGGTCGAACGACGGTCTTGGCAGGGTTGACGGCCTTACAATTACAGGCTGTCAGATTACCGAGGTGTCTAACGTTGGTATCGCAACCTGGCATAAGGTTGTTCAGAATGAAGATGGTACCGTTACCGTAAAAATGAAAAGTCCTTACACCACAGAATTCAAGGATTTTTCACACCATAACGTACATATTGACGGTAATGAGATCAGCCACATCGGAAAGAATGCTATCTTTGCACGTAATCTTTACGGTGGCGTAATTGAACACAATGTTGTTCACGATACTGCAAAGTATTGCGTATCAGGTAATACTATAGTAACCCGTTCGGTTGACGGTACGGTTATTCAGTATAACGAGGGCTATCGTAATCTTGCAAGGGCGCGCGCCGACGACGGTAAGCTTCAGGACGGCTGTATGCTTGATGCCGATCTTGACAGTAAGGATACTATCTGGCAGTACAACTATTCTCACGATAACTCCTTCGGACTTTTTATCAACTGTACTACTGAAGGCAAGGACGTAGCTATAGTAAGATATAATCTCTCTGTTAACGATAAGGGTAACAAGGGTGTTATCTACATCAACTATGCTTCAGCAGGTATATATGTGTATAACAATACCATCGTTACCTCCTATGACACAGAGTATATTATTCAGTCGAACGGCACCGGAAGAACTGCTTTCTTCTACAATAACCTGATATACAACCGTTCAGGCAAGGCGAAGATTGGCATTAGCAACAGCGCAAATATTTCTGCATCAAACAATCTTGTTTTTAACGAGTACGGTAGTTCGATCGACGGATTGGATTATTTCAAGAGTCTTAATGCAAACGGCATATATGAAGATCCTCTCTTTGTTGGTTATCTTCAGGAGGACAGTATTCTCGGTATTGATAATCAGGGAACGTATATGCTGGATTCAAAATCTCCTGCGCTCGGCGTAGGATATACAGTCGATGAGGTTGATGATTTCTTCGGCAACGAGCATAAGAAATCTATTGGATTCTACTGTGGAGAATAACTTTTAACATTGGTTTTTATTAATTTTTAAATAAAGGAGAAAAACAATGAAAACGTTTGCAATTATCCTATTGATTACACTTGCAATTGCTGCTCTCGGAGTGGGATACGTATTTAATTTCGTTCTTCCCGAAACACCCGACGTTCCTGATCACGAGCACGTATATGGCGAGTGGGAAAACAGAACACCTGCAACCTGTGAGGAGGCAGGCGAGGACTTCAGAAAGTGTGAATGTGGCGAGGAGGAGACCCGTAAGGTTGATGCTCTCGGTCATGACTATTCTTCTGAGGTAACAGCTCCTACCTGCACTGAGGCAGGCTATACTACTTACACCTGTTCTTGTGGCAAGAGCTACGTTGGCGATGAGGTAGCTGCAACAGGTCACAGCTATGGCGAATGGGCAACCAAGACTCCTGCAACCTGCACAGTTGCAGAGGTAGAGGTTAGAAAGTGCGCTTGTGGCGCAGAGGAAACCCGTGAGGGCGATGCTGCAACCGGACACACTGCTATTTCTATTGCTGCAGCTCTTACCAAGACCGACGCTATGAAGCACGACGTGCTTGTAGCCGGTGACTTTGCAGTAACTGCAACCTGCACCTGTGGCGCAGAATACACCGTAACAGATGGTATCACTCTTGAGAACGCTACCCTTACAGTTGAGGGGGACAACCTTGTAACCGTAAAGCTCGGTGAGCTTTCTTCTGATGTAACCGTTAACGCAGCTAAGTTTAATAAGGTTGTAAACGGTGTTATTGTTGATGATACACATATCAATTCGGGTAACAATACCAGCAACTATGTTGATAGGACAGAGTTATACATTTACAATACAGGAATGTATAGAGTATTCTTCAGGTTTAATTTCTCTGATGTTCTTAACAGCCAGTATTACGCTGACTTCGGTGAAGAGGCAATTGTTAAGTTTACCTTTACCGTAACCAACGGTGTTGATTTGACAGGTCTTCCCGTGACATTCAAGTCCTACCTTACATCCGAGTTAAGATCTTCTGTTGATTTCTCCGAGCTTACCTGGCAAAACTATAGCAATACATATACACTCGGTTGGGGAAGCGATGAGAATCCTAACAACACCGTTTCTCTTCTTGCGAAAGAAACCGTCGGCAACAGAGCGACCTACGCTGACGGCAAGCTTGTAATTACCGTGACTATGAGAGAGCTTGAAGGATGCATAGATGAAAACGGTAACGCTATCTTCGTTCTTCTTACGGCACAGAAAGATGTTAAGCCTTTCGTGGCTTCTATGGAGAATGAAGAATTTGATGCTCCTTCCGTTCAGGTTATCTTCAGCGAGGATCACGCTCACGCTTATATCGAGCAGGTAGCAGATGAGAAGTATCTTGCTTCTGCAAACTGTGAGGAGAAGGCTAAGTATTACTATTCTTGCTCCTGTGGCCTTGCAGGTACTGCGACCTTCGAGCACGGTGAGGTTATCGAGCATAGCTTCGGTGAATGGGAAACCAAGACTGCTGCTAATTGCCTTGATGCAGAGGTTGAGGTAAGAAAGTGTGCCTGTGGTAAGGAAGAAACCCAGAATGGCGATCCTGCTCTCGGCCACGATATGCAGACGAAGTTTGACGAAACCAACCACTGGACCAAGTGCTCTCGTTGTGATGAAGCAACCGAGGCTGTGGCTCACTTTGGTGGTACAGCAACCGAAACCGAGCAGGCAGTATGCGAAGGTTGTAACCAGCCTTACGGAGGTCTTGCAACACACGAGCACTCCTTTAGCGAGTGGCAGACCAGAACCGATGCGACCTGTACCGATGCAGAGGTTGAGTTCAGAAAGTGTGCGTGTGGAGTTGAAGAAACCCAGACCGGTGATCCTGCTCTCGGCCACGATATGCAGACAAAGTTTGACGAAACCAACCACTGGACCAAGTGCTCTCGTTGTGATGAAGCAACCGAGGCTGTAGCTCACTTTGGTGGCACTGCAACCGAAACCGAAAAGGCTGTTTGTGAGGGCTGTGGTCAGTCCTACGGCGAGCTTAAGGAAGCAGAGAAGCAGGAGTACGTTATTAATGGAGCGATCGTTGAGGATACATACGTTAACACCAGCACTAGTTATAGAGATTCTATATACAGTGACAAAAACTTCGTAGCTACATACAAGGATAGTGCCAGAGCATATTTTAAATTTGATTTTAGCAATATTATAAATAGTGAAGATTTTGATGAAAACGATACTAATGCTAAAATTCAGTTTGTTTTTGCAGCTTGTAAGAATCCTAACAATAGTTACAAGTATATTCCATTCGATGATACAATAGGTGTTACTTTTGCAGGCTTTGCTCCAGGTGAGGGAACTACAGGTGTAGGCTTCAATACTTTGTCATACAATTCTATAGGCGAATTGCATTGGACAAACGGAACAGGTTTAGTAACTCTTTTGAGTGGTAAAACAGTGCAAGATAAGCCAAACAACATTTCTATTTCTGAAGATGGTGCTACATTGACGCTTACATTTACCTATGCTGAAATAAAACAGTTCATCGGAGAGGATGGATTGGCTGTATTTACTTTCAGATCTTCTAATATTAAGCCTTGTATCGCTACAATGGAAAATACCACTTACGCTATACCTGAAGTTAGATACATTTACGAAAAGTAATTAATTACCCGGGCAGGAAGGGCTTGCTCTCTTCCTGCCCAAATTAAAAGGTATATAATATTATGAAGAAATATATAGCTTTATTGACTCTTATTACCTTATGCCTTACCTTTATTTGCTCTTGTACCTTTATAAATCCCGATAACGGGCAGCAGGGAAATACGGGCGATGGCAATACCGATGAGACTCCCGACGGTGGAGATGATTCGGGAGATAACGGAAGCGATGAAGCTCCCAATGATAAACCAAACGACAATCCCAATGAGGAAAATCCGGACGAAAACGATCCCTTGGACAAGGATGACGAGCATTATTTTGAGGGCAGACAGTCTATCTTTCTCATCGGCAGATCGAATATGGCAGGCAGAGGATATCTTGAGGACGTTGAGCCTATCAGCGACGATAGAATCCTGATGCAGAACAAGTCTCTTGAATGGGTGAAGATGGAAGAGCCTATTCATTATGACAAAACTGCTGCCGGTGTTGGACTTGCAGCATCATTTGCCAAGGCGTTCGTTGACACCTTTGACTGTGAGGTAGGTCTTATTCCTGCAGCATACGGTGGAACCTCTCTTGCACAGTGGAAGAAGGGTGGAACCTACTATAATCGCGCTCTTGATATGGCAAAGGCTGCGCAAAAGGATTCCGAAATCTGCGCTATCCTCTGGCATCACGGTGGTTCAGGCGACACCGAGTACGGTGAAAAGCTTAATGCGATCATCGACAGCTTTATCGAAGACCTCGGTCTTGACAGAGGTAAGGTAGTTATTATCACCGGCGAAACCTGCTACAGCGTTGAGGAAGAGCGCAGAAATATGACTCATGAAGAGCTCAGAAGCCTCATTGACCTTTATCCCAGATATGGCGTTGCATCTGCAGAAACTCTTACCATGAACAGCGATAACAGTCACTTTGATGCTGCCAGCCTTCGCGTATTCGGCTACAGATATTTCGACATTTTCAAGACATTCGTTACAGGTGAGCACTATGAGTTTGACGATAATCCCGAGCATTACTTTATAGGTGAAAAGAGAGATCCCGACAGTGGCTACGTTGGTCCGGAAGATAACGTAGATCCTTCGCTTACCAAGGTGGAGATCTTCGGCACAATAGAGGAGGATACCTTTGTGTCAAGCTCCTCTAAGGATTCGGACTACAGTACGCAAAAGACCACTCTCGGCACAAGCTCCACTATCTATAGGTCCTACTATAAGTTTAACCTTATGGACATAATCGACAGAGCAGATTTCGACCCCGAAAACCAAGATGGAAAGATCAGATTTATTTTTGCTCTTTCGGGTGGTGAGATTACCGAGGAAACAACTATTACCTTCAGTGGATTTATACCCGGTGAAACAACGACAGGCGTTTCTTTCTCAGAGATCACCTGGAACAACCTGAAATCCACCGGAAAACATCCCGATCTTAACTGGGGAAGTGGAACAAAGCTTCTTGACGGAGCGACGCTCGGTGAAAATGTATTTTACAGCGACGGATATCTGACCCTTACATTCAGTTACAGCGATATTGCAGCTTTTATTGCCGAGAACGGTGATGCAGTATTTATGCTTCGTACCTCGGTAACGGGTGGTATATATATCGCATCTATGGAGAACGAGCAGTTTGCTGCTCCTAAGGTTAAATACGTTTATTACCAGTAATTAAGGAGGCGTGGCTATTTCATAGCTCACAGTTCAAAATATGAAAACATTAAAACTTATATTTATATTATCCCTATGCCTTGCAATTTTTTGCAGTTGCTCTCTGTTTACCCCTGATGATAACCAGCAGGGAAATGCAGGCGATGATCAGCAGGGGGATATAAATGACGGTCAGCAGGGTGGCAATGAAAATGAGGACAATAAGCCCGACACACCCGACCCTGATCCTAATCCCGACTCTGATCCTAATCCTGACCCTGATCCTAATCCTGACCCCGATCCTAATCCCGATCCTGATCCTACGCCTGATCCCGATGCAGGAAAGAACGGTATTGATGAGATTCTTCTCGCCTTTTCGGAGCTTAAAGTGAACGAGGAGGAGTCAGAGGATAAAATTACCGAATCGGTTGTAAAGGCTTACACCTTCAATAAGCTTGATGCAAATAATGCGTCAAATCCCATTGCTATGTACGTTATCGGTCACGGCGAGGATCGCGTTGGTACGGATAGCGACGTATCCATTATCCGTGATCTTATTGAGGAATACGTGGTAGTAGTTCTTGATTATCAGTCTGCAAAGAATGCAGTATCCCCTTATCTTGACGAATCGCTTCACGATATCAAGCTTGATATTATGCAAAAGGGTCTGTTCCTTGACGGTGTTTCTTATAACTCAAATCAGACCTATCTTATTCCTGCAGGATGCAGGATAGTGCGTAACGTAGAGTTCTTCAATATTATGGAAAGCGCACCTAAGGGTGTTGTTAATAAGATCCTCGATGTATGGAATAATCAGGAGCAGATAAAGACCAAGCTTGGCGACTCCTGGTGTGAGGCAGAGACGCTTGACGATATCGTTATGAAGAATGGCGAGTCGCTTACTGCCGTTGACGAAAATGGCAACTATAAGTATCTCACCTATCACCTTGATATTATATATCCTGCTAATCCCGAGAGTGAGGTTCCCGTGATCATGGCTGCCTCAACAGGCGCTATCAGGAATAACTCTCTTTCCAGCACAAAGAGTGACAGAATTCAGTACGTAGGATTCCTCTTCGGTGGATATGCCGTATCCAGTCTTGACCATGACTATTTCCCCTTTATGAAGGACGAGGCAGGCTGGGGACACATCGAGCCTAACTACACTCTTCAGACCTATATGGGAACACGTTTTCTCACAGCTGCCGTAAGATGCACCAAGTATTATGCCGAGGATTACGGTTATTCTACCGAAAAGTACGGTGCTTACGGCTTCTCCAAGTCCTCTTGGGTAGCACTCTTTAAGCAGGCAGAGCTTGCGACTATCGATCCCGATGAGCTTTCAGAGATCTATACCTACGGTGGCTTTGAAAAGGGTGAATGCTTTGGCGATCAGCCCTTCCGGACCTTCAGAAACGGTCAGCCCATCAGCTCGGGTATTACCTGCGTTTATCACGGAATGGGCAACGGCACCAACGAATGCTACTATCTTGATGAGAGCAACATTCCTCAGATGGTCGGCGTTGGTGAAAAATGTGAATATAACTCCTGGGAAAAGTTCTTTAAAACCAAGAACGTTCTTGGAAATATGGACGCATCGGGCTGTAATTGGGTTCCCGTTATTATGTACGGTGTAAACCACACCTGGCCTAAAAATGTAGAGGATAAGCTTTACGGCTATAATTATTACGATGCGTTCAAGTCCTTCTTCGCCTATCATCTTAAGGGAGAGGGAGCTATCCTTCTTCACACATCTGTTAAGCTTGACGGCTTTATTACCGAGGATGAGGAGATATTCCTTCAGTTCAACGCTTCGGTTAACGCATCAGGCGCGCTTAAGCTTCTTGACTCACAAGGAAATGCTGTAGAGGGCGAGTGGATTTCCTTAAGAGGTGGCACACAGTGGAAATTCCTACCCACCGAACCTCTTACAGTTGGTAACAGCTACAAGATTGTTCTTGACGGCAGCGCTAAGGATTCGAACGGTAATTCCGTAGAGGCAGTCGAGGCAGAGTTTACATACGCTGAGGGGATCAAGGCGCCCGAGGTGAATTTCAATTCCTCAATCAGTGGCTCTATTGTTGAGGATACTTACGTTGCTTCTAATTCTTCTTCGGCAATGGGCTTGGACTACAGCACTTCTAAAACTGCGCTCGGTACCTATTCCGAGTATTACAGAGCATACTTTAAATTTGACCTTTCGGATATTGTAAGCAGCGAGGATTATAATGTCAATAAAGAAAGTGGCAAGATTCAGCTTACATTTACAATCTCAAAGGGAATGGATAGCATTACAGGAACGACAAAGTTCACTCTCGGTGGCTTCGCTTCCGGGGAGGGAATAGGTGACGTGCCCTTCTCAGAGGTATGCTGGAACAATCTGAAGGCTGCAGGTAACCATAATTCTCTTAACTGGGGTAATGCAGTCGCGCTTACTTCAGGTGAGGTTTTAGGCGAAACTATTTCTTACTATGACGGAAAGCTTACCTTCAGCTTTGATTGCTCCGAGATAGAAGATATGATCGATCCTGAAAGCGGTTATGCAGTATTCGTACTCAGAGTAGTGGGTACGGGAGGTATCTCTGTTGCATCAATGGAGAACGAGACCTACGATGCCCCTGCGATAAGCTTCGTATATAATAAATAAGGGAGAAAGCTATGAAAAATATAAGTAAAATTTTAAGTATAATTTTGATACTTACACTTTGCCTTTCTGTTTTCGCATCCTGTAAGCCTGATAAGGGTAATACGGGTGACGGTGGAAACGAGCAGGGTGGTAGTAACACCGACGGTGGAAATGATAACGGCAATACCGACGGTGGCAATACTGATGGTGGCAATACCGATGGTGGCAACACCGACGGTGGCAATGAAGAGGTAAAGTATTTTGACGGACGTCAGTCGGTTCTTCTCATCGGTCAGTCCAATATGGCAGGCAGAGGCTTTGCCGAGGACGTTGAACCCATTAGCGACGATAGAATTCTTATGATTAATCAGTCAAACGAGTGGGTTAAGATGGAAGAGCCTATTCACTTTGATAAGTCTGCTGCAGGAGTTGGTCTTGCTGCATCCTTTGCTAAGGCTTTTGTTGATACCTTTGACTGTGAGATCGGTCTTATCCCCGGCGCATTCGGTGGTACTTCCATCTCCGATTGGGCAGTTGGTGGTATTTACTACGAGCGCGCTCTTGAAATGGCGAAGGCTGCGCAGAAGGATTCCGAGATCTGCGCTATCCTCTGGCATCAGGGCGAGTCTAACAGAAATAACCACTCCACCTACGCAGAGAAGCTTCAGGTTATCCTTGACTCCTTTATCGCAGATCTGGGTCTTGATGCCGATAAGGTAATTATCATCACAGGCGAGCTTCGTGAGATCAGCACAAACGTTTCTCAGAGAGATACCTTCCACGCTCAGCTTAACAAGCTTTCCGATGTGTACAAAAACTACGGTGTTGCAGATGCAGAGGGTCTTACTCTCAACAAGGATATCATTCACTTCGATGCACCCAGCCTCAGAGTATTCGGTTACAGATATTTCAATATTTTCAAGACACTTGTAACCGGCACAGGCTATGATTTCGTTGATGACCGTAATCATTATTACGTTGGCGAGGAAAACGACCCTGATACAAAGAACAGTGGTTTTGTTGATCTTCCTTCGGATAATCCCGGTAGCGATATCGGTGGCGATGAGGTTCCTGCAGACAGAATTGAGATTGAGGGAACTGTTGAGGCAGATACATATATCAACAGCTCCAGCAAGGAAAATTCGGGCAACGATAAGGATTATATAGGAGCAAACAAGAATGCTTCGAGACCTATTATTAAGTTTAACTTCTCCAATATTCTTTCCGATCCCGGCTTCGAGGCTAACAAAAACATCGGTAAGATTGAGATAACCTTCGAGTTTGTAGAGGGCGCATCAAGCATAACCGGTGAAACAACTGCAAGTGTATACGGCTTCCTTCCTGGTGCAGGCGTAACCGATGCAGATTTCTCAAAGCTTAACTGGAACAACTGTAAGAGAGATGCTGAATATGCAAAGCTTTACAGAGGCGATGCTACCTTCATATATAAGGATAAGCCACTCGGCGAGGTTGACGTAAGAAAGACCGATACACATATCACATTTATTCTTGATTATGCAGACGTAAAGCAGTTTATTTGCATGGAGGAGGGTGATAATTACGGTATCGCAGTTATGGGTCTTGACTTCAACGCAAGTGGTATCAAGTATGCTTCTATTGAAAACACCTCTCACGATATTCCCAAGCTTGATTTCGTATACGGTGGCGAAGGTGGAGGCATTGCTAACGTATTTGACGCAGTTATGGATGATCCCGATACCGAGCTTTGCTTTGCAGGCTATCCCAATAAGGATACTCTTACCTATGCCGTAGGTGAGGAAATGGTATTTGATATTTTCCTTATGGCAAACGGCGAGATCGTTTCCGCACCATATTTCTACTATATGATAGAGGGTGAGGACGGACAGAAGATGACCGAGGGTTACGTTGACGGTTCAAAGGGCTATCTTACGGTGAAGGGAAGTATGTCCAAGCCCGGTACTCTTCGTGTTACGGTTTACGTTTGTGATGAAAACAAGGAGATACAGACAAAGAGCAACAGCTCTCTTAAGGTAGTAAACTCCAACGGTGCTAAGGAAACCCTTTGCTTCCGTGGTGGTGCTATGGCAGGCTTTGAGGATATTAAATCCTACGGTGATGCTCCTGCAGATCTTGAAACCTACTGGAACGGTATCGTTGCAGATTGCTATGAGGGTGATATAAAGCTTCTCAGATTTGAAGAGCTTGACGTTGCAGATTACAATACTGCAAAGGTTGATACTCATAAGCTCTATCTGGTTGAGATTGAGTGCGAGGGTGGTTTTGTAACAGGCTATCTTTCGGTTCCCGTTGAGGGCGAAAAGATCAGACTTAAGGCATCCTTCGTAAGCTACGGCAATACCAAGAAGCCCAAGCCTGCTTTCACAAGTGATGCTGCCGTATTTGCTATCTGCGCACACAGCTATCACCTTGATGATCCCAATGCTAAGGCTCCTGAGGATTACGGCTTCGATATTACCGAAAACCAGAACAGAGATACCGTTTACTTCAAAAATATGTTTATCAGAAACATCACTGCAGCACGCTTCCTTAAGGCGTATATCGGTGACAACAGCTTCGGCAAAATTGTATTCAACGGCGAAACAGTTGCTCCTCTCGGCAGATGGGCAAAGGGTGATAACTTTACCGTAGACGGTGGCAGCCAGGCAGGCTTCCAGGCTATCGCTATCACTGCACTTGATAAGGACGTTACCAGAGCAAGCGTTGCGCTTACCTGGTTCTGCGATATCGGTGGTGAGAAGCTTGGTCGTTTCGACGGTTGGAATCCCGAATACACCGATGCACTTATGTACTATGATTGCTGCTCGCTTGCAACTCTTATAGGTAAGAATGTTGAGGTAAGCATTTCTGCTGCAGGTCTTGGAGATACAACCTCCGAGCCTTCGGGTATTGCTGCGCTTTATAACGCACTTGACTGCACCGTTTCTCTTACCATGTATCAGAACCGTAGCCATACCTACAATCCCCCTGTTTCCGAGTCTTATAAGATTTCGAAATAAATTGATTAATCGTAACGCATAGCGTTCGGTTGATAAGTGGCTGCTCAACGCCGAAAGGTAGCGAGCAGTCACTCCTTTTTTATAAAAAATGTTGACTCTTGTCGATAAGTGTGATATAATATTTTTGAAAATACCCCATAAAGGCATTTTCATGTGATTCCTCACATAATAATTAATTAAGGAGGTTATGAAAATGGATACTCTCAAGAAACTGTTTCCCTTGTCCTTTAAGGAAAAGAATGGCATAGGTGGCCTTATCGTTAATATTCTTATCCACCTTGTTGCAGATGCGATAGCCGGTGTTATTATCTGGATTCTTCCCTTTATCGGATTCTTAGGAGGACTTATCGGTTTGTACTTTACCGTAGGTATTGTTCTTTCCGTCCTTGACTATTTAAAGATTCTCAAGTAATCTAAAAAAGTAATACTTACTTAATTAAGCGATCGGACTTATGGGCTTGTGTCTGTTTGTTCGATCGTTTTATTTATAAATAAATTCATTATAGCATTTTTTATAAAACAATGACGAATAATGACAATAAATATTTACAAATGTAGCCAATAAATCTATATTTAAGCATATAAAACAGCCCTTTATATCTAAAAATGATTAATCTGAAAATGATAATTTGTCTTTTGCCTTTGGCTATAATTTACAAATATTATTTTTAAAAGAAGTTGACAAACATATATAAATATGATAAAATATAATACTGTGAAAAATATTTAGCTTAAGGAGAATAAAATGAGCGAAATTTTAAGCGCTATAAAGCTTAAGGATAGAATAATTATTGTATCTGTGCTTCTTGCATTTGCAGTGGTGCTTGCCTTAGTTATCGGTGCTATTACCGGTGCAACGGTTGATCCACATGTGCATAGCTTCAAATATCATATCGAAAGAGGCGAGGACGGTTCCTTTGATTACGTTGGAGTTTGTACAGACTCTGAATGTGAGAGCCCTGTTTCGGTCTGGGATATTACCAATGCAGAGGAGAGCGTTATTTCTGAAATCAAGGTTGCTCCCACATGTACTGCTGATGGTATAATGAAATATAGCTTCAGACCTGTTGGCAGTCAGGTAACATATACCTATGAAGAAAAAATTCCCGCATTATCCGACTCATATTCTCATACATACTATGCTGAAGATGCTACCGTTAAGGACGGCGTATCTTCTGTTACCTTTAAGTGTGAGAACGAGGCGTGTAATGATGAGGAGACAATTGAGATCAGTATTTCCGATATGACCTTTGTCGATCTTGTTGAGGATGCTACCTGCCATACTCCTAAGGTGGAGCGTTATTCTTATCTCTATAACGGCACGGAGGTAGTTGTAACCACCAAGACTGAGGTGGAGAATGTTCCACATAAGCTTAACGGTGTATTTGTTACCGAGCTTATGGATGAAAACGGCTATTTGCCATATAACACCGAGGGTGTTAATCTTGATGTTGTCGGCTATTTCCCTTGTGGCTCGGTCGGTAACGCTCGCTTTGTTTGCGAGGTTTGCGAGAAGGAAAATAAGATTAAGGTGATCAGAGACGATCATAAATATGAGTTCCTTGCCGATAAGACAAGTCTCCCCACTGATAAGAATGAGGGTAAGGCATATCTTAAGTGTACCGAGGAGGATTGTGGTCAGCTCAAGATAATTTCTCTTCCCGTGGTAGTAGCAACTAATGATAATGTTATCAGCAGAGATCAGGATAAGGAAGAGCAGACTGTTAAATATACTTACGCTTCGGGTGATTACGGCTTTGTTATTGAGGAGGAAATCACTATTCCCTGGAACAATCATCGCTTCGAGTTTACCGAGGATTGTGTTGTTCGTCCCACCTTTGATAAGGAGGGAGAGGTAACGCTTACATGTAAAAACAGCTCCTGCTCAAAGATTATTTCTATTTCTCTTCCCAAGATAATCACTGAGGGAGAGGATAAGAATACAACTATCACTTATGAGCATCTGCTTGAAAAGAAGGTTTATACTTATCTTTATAGTCTTGCTGAGTACGGAATTGAGGTCACCTTCAGCCTTGAGAGCGAGTGGATCGACCACAATTACGTTTATGCCGAGGGAGAGACGGTTCTTCCTGATCTTGAGAAGGATGGCGTTGCATATGTAAGATGCGATTTTGAGGGTTGTCCTAAACATCATGTAATTACTCTTCCTAAAATCGTTCTTGACGAAAATGCTACCATGGTTTCCCCTGCATCCGAGCAGGCAGCTGCTATTTACAGATATCTGTTCGAGAACTCGGAGTACGGTATTAATATCAAGATTGATTTCAACGTTGGCGAGCCTCTCTCCCACGATTACAAGTACGATATTGTTCTGAACGTGCTTACAGGTAAGTTTGATTTTGTTGGTAAGTGTAATCAGCTCGGCTGTGAACAGCCCGAGATCCGTGAGGAAAGCATCGAGGTTGAGATGGAGGATCACAGTGCAACCTGTACCACCGACGGTATTCTTATTATCAGATACTTCAAGGATGGTGTTGAATATAAGAAAACAATGCCTAACGGTACCAAGACGGGACATAACTATGTTGAGTCCGATAAGATTGATCCTACCTTCGCAAGAGACGGTAGTGTTAACCTGGTTTGCTCAAACGAGGGATGTGGTGAAAGCATTCCTCTCATACTTCCACAGATGGATTTCCGTGAAAACATTGAGATCATTGCTGACGTAACAGAGCTTTCTGCTGCTATTGCTAAATATACCTACGTTAACGAGGAGTATAATTACACCCTTATCATTGAATTTACCATAGGTTCTCCCCTTAAGCATGAATATACCTATACTATTCAGCCTAATGAGGAAACCGGTGGATATGATCTGGTAGGAGTATGTAATCAGCCTGGGTGCCAGGCTCCCACGGTGCGTGAGGAAAACATCGATGCAATAATCGAGGAGCATATTTCTGACTGTACCACCGACGGATATATTTACGTTAAGTACGAAAAGGACGGCATAACCTATGAATTAACCTTGCCAACTCAGGCACAGTCGGGTCATAAGTATGAGGTTGATGTACCTGTCAGCAAGTCAAATCCCACTTGGGAGAAAGAGGGAAGTGCAGTTGTTAAGTGTGTAAACGAAGGCTGCGATCACACCGTTACCGTTGTTCTTCCTAAGATAGAATACGGTGTAACTGCCTTTTATCTGGATGACAATCAGCTGTACTATATGTATACTGATTCAGAAACCAGATACGAGCATTTCTTCCTTCTGTAACTCAGAAATATGAGTCTGCGACTCGCATCCCAAGGTGCGAGTCGCTTTAACTATTAACATTTTTAACCTTGTTTTTTGTTCCTCTTTAGTTATTTTTCAAGTTGTTTTGTTAAAATAAATTTACAGTATAATCTGTAAGGAGAAATGCCGTGTCATATAAAAGCGTTTTCAGACGCTATGAGCTTAAATATCTGCTAACAGAAGCTCAGCGAGATTTTGTTCTTCTTGCAATGGCAGATCATATGAGGCTTGATAGCTACGGACATACCACAATACGCAACGTTTATTACGATACAGATAATTACAGGCTTATTCGCCGTTCTATTGAAAAGCCATCTTATAAAGAAAAATTAAGGATTAGAAGCTATAGCCTGGCAGACAGAGACAGCACGGTTTTTGTTGAGCTGAAAAAGAAGTACAATCGTGTCGTCTATAAGAGGCGCATAGCACTTCCCGAGGCGATAGCTACCGATTGGCTGTCGGGAAGTACCGAGGCACCCTGCGATACACAGATAAGTCGTGAGATAGATTATTTCAAGTCCTATTACGAGGGACTTCACCCAACAATGTTCCTTTCTTATGAGAGGGATGCTTACTATGATATTAACGGTGGTGATTTTCGCGTTACCTTTGATACCAATATCCTTGCAAGACAGACCGACATTTCTCTTTGCACCGACGTGTACGGCACATCCATTCTTCCCAAGGACAGAATTCTGATGGAGCTGAAATGCCCGGGTGCGATTCCGTTATGGATGGTAAAGGCTCTATCGGAAGGGGAGATATATAAGACCCCATTCTCAAAATACGGTAGGGCATATATAGATATGGTTTTACCTACCTTTAATAATAAACTTAAGGAGATACATATAAATGCTTGACACTATATTTAAAGGACTTTTTGACAGTGAGCTTACCTCGGTTATCAGCTTGACCGACTTTCTGCTCTGTCTTGGTGTTTCTCTCGTTCTCGGTATATTGCTTGCTATAGCATTCGCCTTCAGGGCAAGATATACAAAGAGCTTTGTTATGACACTTGCTCTTCTTCCTGCCATCGTCTGTGTGGTTATTATGATGGTTAACGGAAATATCGGTACAGGCGTTGCTGTTGCAGGCGCATTCAGCCTCGTCAGATTCCGTAGCGCTACAGGTACTGCCAGAGAGATTGCTGCAATATTTCTCGCCATGGGTACCGGTCTTGTGTGTGGAATGGGTTATCTCGGCTATGCCGCACTCTTTACCTTGATTATGGGGGCGCTTCTTGCTGTATATAACTGTGTGAAAATCGGTGTTAATCCCAGATTCTCGGTGCGAAAGACTATAAAGATCACGATTCCCGAGGATCTTGATTATACTACTGTATTTGATGATATTTTCGATGAATACACTTCTGAGTATCAGCTTGTTAAAGTGAAGAGCACCAATATGGGCAGTATGTTCAGACTTACCTATAACGTTATCATTCGTGATGTGATAAAGGAAAAGGAGCTTATTGATAAGCTCAGAGTAAGAAACGGCAATCTTGAGATTATGGTATCCAGAGAGGAAACCATCTCGGGTGAGCTTTAATTTCGGAGGTAGAATATGAAAATCAGAATTATTGCTGTTCTTTTACTGCTTGCGCTTCTTTTGACGTCCTGCAACAGAGATAAGGGAAATAATGACGTTCACGGTGGCAACCAGGGAGGTAACGTTACAAACGATGACACTTCATACGGAGAGTCTATCGAGGATCTCGGAGCTATGGACGGCTATTTTGAGGAGGAGCTTTGTGATGTTGATGTCAAGTGCATCTCGGGTACTCCGGGCTGTTACACTGTGGAAGGCAACGTACTCACCTTTACAGCTGTAAGCGCCGAGTCTGTCTACTCGATTTCGGGTAAGCTTTACGGCAGCATAGTAATCAATACGGGTGATTCATATAAATTCGACCTGGAGCTTCAGGGATTTTCTCTCGTTTCCGACAGCACAAACCCCATTACCGTACTCAGTGGTGATGAGGTTTCTATTCAGGCAAAGAAGGATACGGAGAATTTTATCTATGACACTCGCGCTGCTATAACTGCAGAGGATACAGTATCAAAATCGGGCGCAATTCACTCCGAGGTAGACCTTGAGATTGCAGGTAAAGGAAAGCTTTCTGTTGTGTCAACCAACAATAACGGAATTCATTCAAAAAAAGACCTCCAGGTCAAAAATCTTAACCTTACAGTCAGCTGTAAAGATAATTCACTTAAGGGAAACGACAGCGTTGAGCTGGAGAATGCTAACGCTACTCTTATTGCTACGGTTGGCGACTGTATCAAGACCACCAGAAGTGATATATCCCAAAAGGGTAATCAACGTGGTACGGTGTCATTCCTCGGTGGAAGCTATGCGCTTTACGCAGCCTGCGACGGAATTGATGCAGCATATAACGTTGTAGTTGAGGATAGCAGCACCGTGATAAACGTCTATACAGATAAATACTCTAATTATTCCGAGCAGGTTACTGCCGTGTCGGATAACCTATGTTATATCAGATTTTCCGATAACAGCTATACCTATTCGGTAAAATACTACAACTCAGACAGTGATTATCAGTGGGTGAACGCCGAGTATCACTCAACCGTTTCGGGCAGCAGGAATCAATATTATTACTATTCCTTCGCCAAGAATACCGACTATTCAAAGCTTCAGTTCTATATGTATTCCTCGGATATGGAGCAGGGACAGGATGAAACTTTTGTTGTTTGCTCGGATTTTATTACGGTAAGTGATGCGTATGACACCCTCGCACTTTCTGCCCGTAATGGTTACCTCTATTATGATTGGACGAATTATTCCACTACGGTTAACGAGCAGCGTCCCGGTGGTCCCGGTGGAATGGGTGGTATGAATGACGGCAATACCGATAAGGGTGATCATTCTGCAAAGGGTATCAAGGCAGCGAATGAGATTATTATTAACGCTGGCTCGGTTAACATAAAGTCTTATGATGATGCAATTCATGCAAATAACGATACAACTCTTGAAAACGGTATAGCTCCTACAGGTAATGTAACCGTAAACGGTGGTATCATCACGGTATATTCAAACGATGACGGTGTTCACGCCGACGGCAAGGTAACCGTGAATAACGGTAAGCTAAGCGTCATCAATTCATATGAAGGAATTGAAGGCAACAACGTAGAGCTTCTTGGTGGAAATATCTGCATAATCTCGAGAGATGACGGTGTAAATGCTACTGCCTCCTCCGGTACGTCTATTACAATCGGTGGTGGTACACTATATATTTACTGTGGTGGTGACGGTGTTGATTCAAACAGTCGTACCTCCTACGGTGGAATTTCCTTCAGTGGTGGCAGGTCTGTTATTATTTCCACCTCGGGTGGCAATTCTGCTATTGATTCCGAAATGGGATATAGCTATACAGGTGGCTCTGTGGTTGCAATAATGCCGAGAGGCGCTATGACAAACGAGGCGACCAAGTGTCAGAATTTCTCGAGCGTGGCAAGCTATACCACACTTTCTATGACTAAAGAGAATTACCTTGTCTGTGAAATAGGCTCCGATAAATTGACTCTATGTATGCCTGCCGATATTTCGGGATACGTTATTATGCTCGGCTCAAGCAGCGCATCTGCAGCAACAAAATCTTCTTCATCACATAAGCTCTCCACAGGCGAGTTTATCTGGGAATAAAACAAAAAGGGCGGTTGATATGAAGTGAACTATTTGGGGTTCACTTCATTGACACCGTCATTTTTTATGCATAATCTGTATTAATAACCTCAGCCAGTGGCAAAAATGCCATAGCGATTCCACACCACAAAACTGTGAATAATGGGCAGATCTGCCCGAGAAGATTCAGTGGCATATGACTGTAATCCCACACGTCCATCTTCAGCCATAGGTTAAACACCACCCCAAAAACAAATTCTACAGCCGTGACTCCGAGGGCGCATATCACAGCTTTGGTTAGTAGCTTTTTACCCTTCATCACCTCTGCCACAAGCGAAAAGAGAATAAAGCATACCCCACCTGCAATCATCATAGACCAGTGGGTATACCCACGCCAGATCACCTCAATCGCTGCATATCCGACAGCCCCGAGAGTGAAAAGCAGAGAATATTTTTTTATTTTCTTCAGCCTCATTTTTTTCTCTCCCTGATTATTCCGTTAGATTATTATTTGTAATTTTCTTCAATTAATACCCCAATAAGCATTGTATATTATCAGATAAAGTGAAAAAAGATAGCAAGCTAAGCCCAAATCTGCTTACCTAAGCAACAAAAGAGACCTGCCACAAGGACAGTTCACGGGGTAGCAAGGTATTCGCCGATGGCGAATATATCCACGCCCTGCGTCTGAAGAGCAAGTTCTTCGATCTTCGGTCGGGATATGTGAACTTACGCGCGTTTTACGCGCTAAGCCCAAATCTGCAAACCCCACAACAAAAGAGACCTGCCACAAGGACAGGTCACGGGGTAGCAAGGTATTCGCTGATGGCGAATATATCCACGCCCTGCGCCTGAAGAGCGAGCTCTTCGATCTTCGGTCAGGATATGTGAACTTACGCGCGTTATACGCGCTAAGTCCAAATCAAGCCTACCATGCAACAAAAGAGACCTGCCACAAGGACAGGTCTCTTTTGTTGGCAGGGGTAGCAAGATTTGAACTTACGAATGAGGGAGTCAAAGTCCCTTGCCTTACCGCTTGGCGATACCCCTATAATTACCTTGAATATTGTATCATAAATTCCTCAATATGTCAATATCTTTTCCTGAAAATAAAAGCAAAAAGGGTTATCACTTGACAAGTAATTGAAATTTATGATATAATTTTAATATATCAGGAGGTAAAAAAGATGTTTGAGCTTAACAATGAACAGAGAAAATGCGTCGCACTTCAGCCCGTACTTGATACTTGGGAAAGGGTTGAGGTAAAGCCGAGCCCATATGACAAGCATAAAACCTATGCATATCTTGACGGACTTAGAGTGGTTAAGATGATCTTAGTATGTGATATTCCCGGATGGGAGCTTTATTATGAGTGTACTGTTGATGAATCTCTGTCAGATGATAAAACCAAGCTTCTTCCCAAAACGCAAAAGGGAAAGCCTCAGAACTTTACCTCCTCAAATCTTGAAAAGAGGACGAGAAGGGGTATGGCTCTTTCTTTTAGCAGAAATATTATTACCGTTTTCAGCTTTGACACAGAGCAGGATTTTTACTGTTCCTATTACGAGGGGACTGAAATAAACTGCTTTGAGGATTTCAAAGGATGGGTTGACGATTGGTGCA